>NZ_JAQPZP010000004.1:0-237942 GCF_037619215.1 Leucobacter sp. USCH14 | reverse complement strand
GGAAGCTAAGGCTGACTGCGCCGATGGTACTGCAAGGGGGACCTTGTGGGAGAGTAGGACACCGCCGGACACCTTTTTATGAGGCTCGTGTTTCGGGGCTGGTCACCATGATGGTGGTCGTCCCGGAACACGAGCCTCAACCTTTTTGCACGTCAGTTGCCCCGCAGTGTGAAGTTTCTGCGTGTGATCTGGGCTTCGTGCGGCCGTTCCCAGGAAATCAGCTGCTGGTTTTCCAGTAGACTGTTGACATCACCAAATGACGACCGAACCGGAAGTGGGCCGCCTATGGGAGCGATGATGAGTGTACTGCTCATCCTCGCTGTGGTTTCCATCGTGACCCACCCGCTCGCTCGACTCCTGGGGCGGAGCGTGTTCTTCGTCGCGGCGGCTCTGCTCGCGGCGATCACGATCGTCTTCTCGGTGCTCGCCGTGCAGGTGTACGACGGCCGGCCGATCGTCGAGACCTTTGCCTGGGTGCCCGAGCTCGATCTCACCCTGACCTTCCGTCTGGACTCGGTCTCAGCGCTCTTCGCTCTGCTCGTCACGGGTGCGGGCGCTCTGGTGCTGCTGTACTGCGCCCGTTATTTCGACGCTCGCGAGCCGGGTCTCGAACGCTTCGCTGCGGTGTTCATGGGATTCGCGACATCGATGCTCGGTCTCGTGCTCGCGGACGACGTGTACCTGCTCTTCGTCTTCTGGGAAGGCACGACGATCTTCTCGTTCCTGCTCATCGGACACCTCACGCGACTGCGAACGTCGACCGCTGCCGCGCTGCAGGCGCTCATCGTCACGACGCTCGGCGGACTCGCGATGCTGGTCGGTCTGGTGCTGCTCGCGAACCAAGCAGGCAGTTCGCTGCTGTCCGACATCATTGCGTCGCCACCCGAGGGTGCGGTCGGCGTCACTGCAGTGTTCCTCATTCTTGCGGGGGCGCTCTCAAAGTCGGCGATCTTCCCCTTCCACTTCTGGTTGCCCGGCGCCATGGCGGCGCCGACGCCGGTCAGCGCGTATCTCCACGCGGCCGCAATGGTGAAGGCCGGCATCTATCTGATCGCGCGAGTCACCCCCGCGTTCGGCGACGTCGTCGGCTACCGGGAGACGCTCGTGGTTCTCGGTGCGATCACGATGATCAACGGCGGGATTCGGGCGCTCCGTCAGTTCGACCTGAAGCTCATCGTGGCCCACGGCACGGTGAGTCAGCTCGGGCTTCTCGTCATGGTGTTCGGGGTCGGCGATCCGCGTGCGACGTTCGCCGGCTTCGCGCTGCTCTTCGCGCACGCGCTCGCGAAGGCGCCGCTGTTCCTGTCCGTCGGCATCATCGATCACTCGACCGGCACGCGCGACCTGCGCAAGTTGAGCGGTCTCGGCCGGAAGATGCCGGTGCTCCTGACGATCTCCCTCCTCGCCTCGGCCTCGATGGCCGGATTCCCGCCGTTCTTCGGCTTCGTCGCGAAGGAGTCCGCCTTCACCGAACTCCTGGAAGTCGGGCACGAGCGTCCCATCGCGCTGGTGGCCTTCGTCGTCGCAGTCGTCGGCAGCGTGCTCACCGTGGCGTACATGGGCAGGTTCGTCTGGGGAGCGTTCGCGGTGAAGCAGGGGGTCGAGACCTGTCGCGTAGCGCATGCGCCGGGCTGGTCGATCCTCATCGCGCCTGGAGTGTTCGCGCTCGCGACACTACTCATCGGGCTGTTCGCCCCTGCGGCAGACCGTGTGCTGCAGCCGCTCGTCGACGCTGGCGCGGACGGCGTGAAGATCGAGCATCTCGCACTCTGGCACGGGTTGACCCCGGCGCTGCTCGCGTCCGTCGGCGTGCTGGTGAGCGGATCGGTGCTCGCGTGCGTGCTCAGTCGTACTGTTCGGCGCGTGGCTCCGCCTGCTGAGCGCTGGTCCGCATCGCACGCCTACTGGGTGCTGACGCACTTCGTCGACTCGATCGCCATCAAGCTCACGTCGCTGACGCAGCGCGGTTCGCTTCCGTTCTATCTCGCCGTGATTCTGCTCGTGCTCGTCGGAGCGCTCGGCGGCACGATCCTCGCGACCGGCGAGTGGCCGGAGGAGTACGTCGTCATGACGTCCCCGGTGCAGGTGCCGATCGCGATCGTGATGATCATCGCGGCGCTCTTCTCGTTGCGGGCCCGCACCCGCTTCCAGTCCGTGGTGCTCGTCGGCTTGACGGGATACGGCATGGCGGCGATCTTCGCCATGCACGGAGCGCCCGACCTGGCGCTCACGCAGGCGCTCGTGGAAACGGTCACGCTCATCGCGTTCGTGCTTGTCATCCGCCGGCTGCCGCAGCGGATCGGCCACCGCGCCGCCCCTCCGAAGCGCTGGCTGCGCGCAGGTATCGGCCTCGGCGTCGGCCTCGTCTTCGGCATGCTCGCCGTGATCGCCCTCGGCTCTCGCATCGCCGAACCCATCTCGCTGCATCTGCCCGAGCTCGCCTACTCGGGCGGTCACGGAAGCAACGTGGTCAACGTGATGCTCGTCGACATCCGCGGCTGGGACACGATGGGTGAACTCTCGGTCATCCTCGCTGCAGCGACCGGCGTCGCCTCCCTCGTCTTTCTGAACACCCGCGTCGACAAGCGCCCGAAGCTGAGCCGGCGAGATGCCCGTCGCGCCGCACAAGAGCATCTGCTCCGGGTCGCCGACCCGAACGATCCGGCGCGTCGCATGACGTGGCTGCTTGCGGGTCGGCATCTGAATCCCGCTCGACGCTCCATTCTGCTCGAGGTCGTCGTGCGTCTGATCTTCCACGGCCTGATCATCCTGTCGATCTATCTGCTGCTGACGGGGCACAACACCCCTGGCGGCGGGTTCGCCGGCGGACTGGTCGCGGGTCTGGCCCTCGTTGCGCGGTACTTGGCGGGTGGTCGACACGAACTCGGAGCAACGGTGCCCCTCGATGCCGGACGCATTCTCGGAGTGGGGCTGGCGCTCTCGGTGTCGATGGCTTTCATCCCGATGCTCTTCGGGCAGGCGGCGCTCGCGTCCGCCTGGGTCGATATCGACCTGGGCATTTTTGGAACGATTCCCCTGGTCACGTCCACGCTCTTCGACGTCGGGGTGTATCTCGTGGTCTTCGGTCTGATTCTCGATGTGCTCCGAAGCCTCGGCGCTGAGATCGACGAGCACGAGGAGGCCGACATCGGTTCGTTCGAAGAAGAGGGGGTGAGCTCGCGATGACCATGCCACTCGTTCTGGTCGCAGTGATGGTGGTGATGTACGCCTGCGGCGTGTACCTGATGCTCGACCGATCGCTGACGCGATTACTGCTCGGCTTCCTGCTGGTGGGGAACGCGACGAACCTCCTGATCTTCCTGATGTCGGGCGGCTTCGGCGCTGCTCCGATCTACGGGGACTCGTCGGCCGAGGAGATGAGCGATCCGCTCCCGCAAGCCTTCATCCTCACCGCGATCGTGATCACGTTCGGCGTCAGCGCCTTCCTGCTCGCTCTGATCTATCGATCCTGGCGACTCGCCCACGATCACGACGACCGCGTGCAGGACGACGAGTCGGATCTCGAGATCGCCACCACCCGCGCCCTCGCCGCGACGGAGGTCACCGACGAGGATTTGGCTGAAACGCTCGAGTACGACGACGAGGACTACCCCGAGTCCGGTGCTGACATCGCGCCGAGCGGAAGCGCGGCCTCGGATGCCTCCGAAACCGCGGGGGAGCCGAAGCCGTGATCCAACTCGTCCCTCTTGCCGTGCTCATCCCGCTCGCGGGAGCCGCGCTCGCGCTCGCTGTTCCCGGTCGTCGTCGTCTGCAGCAGGGCATCACGCTCGTCGCGCTCAGTTCGGTCGTCGTGCTCAGCGGCACGCTCATGTACCTCGTCGACGCCTCCGGGATCCTCGTCATGGAAGTGGGCGGCTGGGCTGCCCCCTTCGGCATCGCGCTCGTCGTCGACCGTGTGTCGGCGCTCATGCTGACGGTCTCCGCGGTCGTGCTGCTCGGCGTCTTCCTGTTCTCGCTCGGTCAGGGCCTGGCAGACGGCGACGAGGACACTCCCGTGTCGATCTACTACCCGACGTACCTCGTGCTCGGCGCCGGCGTGTTCAACGCGTTCATCGCCGGAGACCTCTTCAACCTCTACGTCGGGTTCGAGATCCTCCTCGTCGCGAGCTACGTGCTCATCACTCTCGGGGGAACCGCGCAGCGGATTCGCGCCGGCGTCACCTACGTCATCGTCTCCCTCGTCTCCTCGGTCTTGTTCCTCGCGGCGATCGGCCTGATCTACGGTGCGACCGGCACGGTGAATATGGCGCAACTGACGGTGAGGATCGCCGAGCTGCCGAGCGAGATGCAGCTACTGCTGAACCTGACACTGCTCATCGCGTTCGGCATCAAAGCCGCGGTGTTCCCGCTGGCCTTCTGGCTCCCCGATTCCTACCCCACCGCCCCTGCGCCCGTCACCGCGGTCTTCGCCGGATTGCTCACGAAGGTGGGCGTGTACGCGATCATCCGGACGCAGACGAAGCTGTTCCCCGATTCGAGCGTCGACCGACTGCTCCTCATCATCGCCGGTCTGACGCTCCTGGTCGGCATTCTCGGTGCGGTGTCGCAACTCGACATCAAACGACTGCTCTCATTCACGCTCATCAGCCACATCGGCTACATGATCTTCGGTATCGGCATGGCGAATGCGGCGGGATTCGCCGCCACGATCTACTACATCGCCCACCACATCGTCGTGCAGACGACGCTCTTCCTCGCCGTCGGCCTCATGGAGCGCCAAGGCGGAACCACCTCGCTGTCGGGCCTCGGCGGGATGATGCGCAAGGCGCCCTTCATCGCGATCCTGTTCTTCATCCCGATGCTGAACCTCGGCGGGATACCGCCGTTCTCAGGATTCATCGGGAAGCTCGGTCTCTTCACGGTCGCCGCCGACGTCGCCTCGCCGGAGGCCTACTGGCTCATCGGCATCGGGGCGCTCGTGTCGCTGCTCACCCTGTACGCCCTCGCGCGAGCGTGGGTGCTCGCATTCTGGCGCACGCCGGCGCAGGCAGGTGCGGAGTCGAAGCACGCGAAGCCGGCGACCACGGAAGCCCTGATGCTCCGCGAGCGCGAGCAGGCGCTGTTCGAGCGGCTCCAGGACGCGCCTGACGCTCAGCCGCAGGCCGAGCAGAAGGAGATTCCGAAGCTCATGTTCGTCGCGACGACCGGCATGGTTGCGGTCAGTGTCGCGTTGACAATCTTCGCGGGTCCGCTGTACGCGTATGCGACTCGGGCGGGCGAGACCCTGGCGGAACCCGGCCTCGTCGTCGAGCAGGTGCTCGGAGATGATGACGGGTCGGGTTCGGAGAGTCCCGGTGGGGGCAGCGGTCGGACGACACTGGAGGAGGTGGATCCCGATGAGTGATGCGCCCATGGAGGTCGCGGGGGAGTCGCCCCGTGAGGCGAGGCGACGCGAGTTCGGTGTGCGATTGCACGAGCTGCCGCTGGTCATCGGGCTCGTCGTCCTCTGGATGATGCTCTGGCGCGAGGTGTCTCCGCTGTCGGTGCTCAGCGGGCTGGTGATCGCGGTGTTCGTCATGCGTCTCTTCTATCTCCCGCCGGTCGAACTCGCGGGACGCTTGAACGTCTGGTACACGCTGCAGTACCTCGGCTATTTCTTCTGGCATCTCGCTCGAGCTTCCTGGGGGGTCGCCTGGCTCGCCGTGAGACCCGGGCCGCCGCCGCGTACGTCGATCATCGCGGTGAAGCTCCATACGCGCTCGGACTTCATCATGACGATGGTCGCGCTCACGAACTCCTTGATTCCGGGATCCTTGATTGCGGAGATCGACCGTTTCCGGTCCACTCTGTACTTGCATGTTCTGAACACTCCGACGCAGCGGGAGCTGACGCAGATGCGACGCAACGTGTACACGATAGAGCGCCTGCTGGTGCGGGCGGTCGGCTCGAAGCAGGAAATGCGGGCTCTCGCATGAGCATCGTCACGGAGAGCCTGCTCATCGCGGCCGGAGTCGGCTTGACGATCACCGCGCTCCTCGCGATCGTCCGGATCGTGCGAGGGCCGACGATTCTCGACCGCATGATCGCCTCGGACGTGCTGCTCACCACGCTCATGCTGGCGGTGGGGGCGGAGATGGTGGCGCGGGGACACACGGACACGATCCCGCTCATGACCGTCATCGCCGCAACCGCGACACTCGCGACCATCGTGGTGGCGCGGTTCGTGAAGCGCCGAGCCGATCACCCGCCGCACCAGCAGCCGAAGGAGACCGGACATGTTTGACGCCGTGCTCGACCTCCTCGCCGCCGTCTGCATCTTCCTCGCCGCGGTACTCTCCGTCGCTGCCGGAGTCGGGCTTCTCCGGTTCCCGGACGCGCTCAGTCGACTTCACGCAGCGACCAAGCCGCAGATCTTCGGGCTGCTGCTGACCATCACCGCCATTGCGCTCGAGGAGCGTTCGGTGGCGACGCTCCTCGCACTCGTGCCCGTGTTCGTCTTCCAGTCCCTGACCGCACCGGTGGCCGCGCACATGGTCGGTCGCGCCGCGTATCGCACGGGTCAACTCGACACGACGACGCTCGTCGTCGATGAACTCGGACCGGCGATCGATCGGATCGAGCAATCCGCGAGCCGGCAGCGGAGCGACACCCCGAGGCCCGACTCGGGGGAGTCCACGTGACGCCAGCGGAGCGAGAGTGAGCCGGGGCCCTTCGGGGACCCCGCTCGCTCTCGCTCCGCTCTCCATGAGCGCCAGGCGCTGACGGTCTAGGCGTCGACCAGGTACCGACTGTACGCGGGCACGGTGAGGAACGTCGGGAAGTCATCACCGAGGGCGACATCCGCGAAGAGCTCCGCAGCATCGTCGAAGCGGTCGTCGGCCGTGCGGTCGAACCCGGCGACGGTCTGCTGCACGAGCTCGGCGACCCACTCCCGCGTGATGCGCGTTCCTTCCGCGGTCGACTGATCCTGATGGATCCACTGCCAGATCTGCGATCGGCTGATCTCCGCGGTCGCAGCGTCCTCCATCAGATTGTCGATGGCGACCGCGCCCATTCCGCGCAGCCAGGCTTCGATGTAGCGGATCCCGATCGACACGTTCTCGCGCACGCCCGCCTCTGTGATGTCGCGCCCGATGCGCACGTCGAGCAGCTGAGCGGCAGTGACCTGCACGTCGTCCCGCTGACGGTCGACCTGATGCGGGCGGTCTCCGAGCACCGCATCGAACTCCGCCTGCGCGACGGGGATGAGATCGGGGTGCGCGACCCACGTCCCGTCGAATCCGTCGCCGGCCTCGCGATGCTTGTCGGCGCGCACCTTCTCCTCGGCGCGGGCCGTCACTTCGGGGTCGCGGCGGTTCGGGATGAATGCGCTCATGCCGCCGATCGCGTGGGCGCCGCGCTTATGGCACGTTTTGACGAGCAGTTCGGTGTACGCGCGCATGAACGGCACGGTCATGGTCACTTCGCTGCGATCCGGAAGTACGAACCGCGCGCCGCGACCTCGGTAGTTCTTGATGATCGAGAAGATGTAGTCCCAACGGCCGGCGTTCAGCCCGGCGATGTGATCCCGCATCACGTAGAGGATCTCCTCCATCTCGAACGCGGCGGGGAGCGTCTCGATCAGCACTGTCGCGCGGATCGTGCCGTGGGGGAGCCCGAGCGCCTGCTCGGTGTACGTGAACACGTCATCCCACAACTTCGCCTCCTCGCTCGACTCGAGCTTGGCGATGTAGAAGTACGGGCCGCGCCCGCGAGCGACGAGCTCATGCGCGTTGTGGAAGGCGTACAGCCCGAAGTCCACGAGGCTCCCCGAAGCGGCGCCCGCGCGGCCGTGCACATCGGTGAACCGCAGGTGCTTCTCGACGAGGTGCCAGCCCCGGGGGCGCATCACGATCGTCGGGGTGCGCTCGGCCGTGACGCGGTACTCCTTGCCGGCCTCGCTCGTGAAGGCCAGCTGGCCGCGAATCGCGTCGAACAGCGAGAGCTGGCCGCCGATCACGTTGCGCCAGGTCGGGCTCGTGGCGTCCTCCTGGTCGGCGAGCCACACCCGCGCTCCCGAGTTCATCGCGTTGATCGTCATCTTCGCATCAGTGGGACCGGTGATCTCGACGCGTCGGTCCTCGAGCCCCGGTCCGGCGCCGGCGACCCGCCAGCTCGCATCCTCTCTGATCGCCCGGGTCTCCTCGCGGAACCGCGGATCGCGGCCGTTGCCGATCTCGTACCGGCGGCGCTGCCGATCCGCGAGCCGTTCATGCCGCGTGCTGGCGAAGCGATCGTGCAGCGCGGTCAGGAACTCGAGCGCTTCCGGCGTGAGGATCTCCTCACTGCGATCGAAGGGGCGGCCGAGCACTTCGAAGCGCGACGGCGCCGTCGGCGCGTTCTCGGACGTGCTGGTGCGTGCAGTGGTGGCGGCGGTCTGCATCTGCAGCCCCGCCTGGGTGGTCGTCATGATCTGCTCCTCGGTGTGCGATGTTGTGGATGATGCTGCGTCAGCGGGTCGTCGTCGGTGCGTGCGGCACGCGGCTCAGTGAAACTGGCCCTCTTCGGTCGAGCCGACGAGAGCGAGTGTCGAGGCCTCGGGATTCAGCGCGGTCGAGATCGCATCGAAGTACCCGGTGCCGACCTCGCGCTGATGCTTCGTCGCCGTGTAGCCGCGAGCCTCATCGGCGAACTCGCGCTCCTGCAGCTCGACGTACGCCGACATTCCGTCGCGTGCATAGCCATGCGCGAGGTCGAACATCGAGGAGTTCAGAGCGTGGAATCCGGCGAGGGTGATGAACTGGAACGAGAAGCCCATAGCGCCGAGCTCGCGCTGGAACTTCGCGATCGTCGCGTCGTCGAGGTGCTTCTTCCAGTTGAAGGAGGGGGAGCAGTTGTAGGCGAGCATCTGGTCGGGGAATTCCGACTTGACCCCTTCCGCGAACTTGCGTGCGAGCTCGAGGTCGGGCGTGCCGGTCTCCATCCAGATCAGGTCGGAGTACGGCGCGTACGCGCGGGCCCTCGCAATGCACGGGGCGAGTCCGTTCGTGACCTTGTAGAAGCCCTCCGCGGTGCGCTCGCCGGTGATGAAAGGGCGATCGCGCTCATCGACATCGGAGGTGATGAGTGTTGCGGCTTCCGCGTCGGTGCGAGCGATGATCACACTCGGCACGCCGGCCACATCGGCGGCGAGGCGAGCCGAGTTCAAGGTGCGCACGTGCTGCTGGGTCGGGATCAGCACCTTGCCCCCGAGGTGGCCGCACTTCTTCTCGCTCGCGAGCTGATCCTCCCAGTGCACTCCCGCGGCACCGGAGGCGATCATCGACTTCATCAGCTCGTACGCGTTCAGCGGACCGCCGAACCCCGCCTCGGCGTCCGCGACGATCGGGACGAGCCAGTCCTCGACCGTGCTGATGCCCTCGGCGTGCTCGATCTGATCGGCGCGCAGCAGGGCGTTGTTGATGCGCCGCACGACCTGCGGCACGGAGTTCGCCGGGTAGAGCGACTGGTCGGGGTACGTGTGGCCCGCGATGTTCGCGTCGGCGGCCACCTGCCACCCCGACAGGTAGATTGCGCGCAGGCCGGCCTTGACCTGCTGCACGGCCTGGTTGCCGGTGAGTGCTCCGAGTGCGTTGGTGTACCCGCCGGACGGGGTCTCGCTGGTGAGCTGCTCCCACAGCTTCTCCGAACCGCGACGGGCGAGGGTGTGCTCCTCCTGAACCGTTCCGCGAAGCCTGACGACGTCTTCCGCGGTGTAGTCGCGGGTGATGCCCTCCCAGCGGGGGTCGTTCTCCCAGTCCCAGGCGAGCTGCTCGGCGGAGGAGGGGGTCTGCGATGCGTCGTTGGTCACGATGACTCCTGTGTTCGGCCCGAAGGCGTGAATTGCGGTGTAGTTCCATCTTGAGGGGCGGTGGAGTGACCCTGCAGGCGAATTGAGGGGTGAAGAAATGCAGTATTTTCACTTGCTGGAAGAATCTCGTTCTGAAAGGATGAGCCGCATGACACTTCTCGAGAGCGACGCGCCGCAGCTGAGGGACGGCGAGTGGGCCGACAGCGGAGACGCGCTCACGCTGGGCCGACGGATCCGTGCGCTGCGCACCTCTCGCGGCCTCACGCTCGAGCAGCTGGCTCGCGCGGTCGACCGGGCGCCGTCGCAGCTCTCGGCCATCGAGAACGGAAAGCGGGAGCCGCGGTTGCCGATGCTTCGGGCTCTCGCCTCGGCGCTCGGCGTCACCACCGATGCACTGCTCGCCGCGGAAGCGCCCTCGGAGCGGGCCGCGCTCGAGATAGCGGTGGAACGCGCGCAGCGAGGAACCGTGTTCCAGTCGCTCGGGTTGCAGCCGATCCGCGTATCGAAGGCGACGAGCGATGAAACGCTGCAAGCGATTCTCGGTCTGCATCAGGAGGTCGAGCGGTTGCACCGCGAGCGGGCCGCGACGCCCGAGGAAGCGCGCCGGGCGAACACCGAGCTCCGTGCGCAGATGCGCAGCGCCGGAAACTACTTCGCAGACCTCGAGACGGCGGCGACCGGGCTGCTCGACAGCGTCGGGTACTCCGGAGGCCCGGTCTCCCAGCAGACCATCGCCAACATCGCGGAGCGGCTCGGATTCAGTCTCCACTACGTCTCGGACATGCCGCATTCCACGCGCTCGGTCATCGATCGACGCAATGGGAGGGTGTACCTGAGCGGAGCGGTGCCGTCGAGGGACGCCCGCGCTCCGATTCTGCGCGCGCTCGCGAGCCTGGTCTGCGGGCACGAGGAGCCGAGCAGTTACGGCGAGTTCCTGCGCCAGCGGGTCGAGGCGAACTACCTCGCCGGCGCGGTACTGCTGCCCGAGGCGGCGGCGGTGCCGCTCCTGTCCGAAGCGAAGCAGCAGCGGCAGATCTCGATGGAGGATCTGCGCGACGCGTTCGGCGTCTCCTACGAGATGGCGGCTCACCGCTTCACGAACCTCGCGAGCGAACGGCTGGGGCTCGAGGTGCACTTCATGAAGGCGCACGAGTCGGGAACTCTCATCAAGGCGTACGAGAACGACGGCGTTCGCTTCCCGTCCGACGCGCTCGGCAATTTCGAGGGGGCTATGGTGTGCCGGAATTGGACGGCTCGCACGGTGTTCGGGCAACCGGATCGCTTCAACCCGTGGTACCAGTACACGGACATGGCCGCGGGGGGAACCTACTGGTGCACGTCGCGCGTCGAGAAGGCAAAGGAGGGCCTGTACTCGGTGAGCGTCGGCGTGCGGTTCGCCGACGTCAAGTGGTTCCGGGGCCGTGAGACGGGGCATCGCTCTCAGTCGTTCTGCCCGGACGACCAGTGCTGCCGTCAGGCGTCGGCCGATCTGACCCGCAAGTGGGAGGCCGCGGCCTGGCCCGAGGCGGCGACGCCGACGAGCCTGCTCGCGGCGCTGCCGACCGGCACATTCCCCGGCGTCGACGCGCACGAGGTCTACGCGTTTCTCGAATCTCACGAATAGCGGGGAAGTTGCTGGACGCCGCGCCGAGCAGCGCCACAAAAGTGTTTCGTCGAGGTGCGCCGGAACCCTCGCCTGCGATAGCGTAGATGCACCGAGTCGAACGGCTTGCGGAGGCCCCGAGTGAAGAAGTGGGTGAGGACATGAGCAGCGACAGTCATGCCCGTCGCGCTGAGAGCACCGAAGTGCGATCGACCCAGCAGTTCCGAGAAGATCTGGGCGCGATCATTCGCACGCGGGCGACCGATTTGACCATCGATGAGCGCGAGGCAGTCGAGGCGCTTCCGTCGGGGGCGGCCCTGCTGGTGGTGCGTCGCGGCCCCGATCAGGGTGCACGCTTCCTGTTGGATCAGGACGTGACGGTCGCGGGCCGTCACCCCGCGGTCGACATCTTCCTGGACGACGTCACGGTCTCCCGTAGGCACGCCGAGTTCCGACGCAGCGGCACGACGTTCTCGGTCGCGGACCTCGGGTCGCTGAACGGGACGTTCTGCGACGGTACCCGTATCGACGGCTCGGTCGCGCTCGAGGACGGCGCAGAGGTCCAGGTCGGCAAATTCCGTTTCACCTTCTTCGCGTCGCGTTTCGATCTCGCCGAGGAGAACTAGCGTGGCGGCCTCGCAGGCCCGTCAGAACTCCTCAGGTCTCCTCAGCATCGGTCAGGTGCTGGCCCGGCTGCAAGACGATTTCGCCGATCTGACCCCGTCGAAGCTCCGCTTCCTCGAAGAGCAGGGCCTTGTGGCGCCGGAACGCACGAAATCGGGGTACCGGAAGTTCTCGCAGGCCCATATCGAGCGTCTGCGACTGATTCTCACTCTGCAGCGCGACCACTATCTCCCGCTGAAGGTCATCGCCGAAGTGCTCGACGAACTCGATGCCGGGCGTGACCCGATCATCCCCGGTGCCGCCTCACGCAGCGCATCGAGCATTCTGGTTCCGAAGCGCGTGCTGAGCAGCGATGAGCTCCGCCGCGTCACGGGGGCGAGCGCGCGCTTCATCGGTGAAGCCATCGCGGCGGGTCTGCTGCCGGCTGCCGAGGTGTTCCCCCACGACGCCGTCGGGCAGGTCACGGCGCTGCTGAAGCTCTCGGAGCAGGGGATCACGCCGCGGCACCTGCGGGCGCTGCGCGTGTCGGCTGAGCGTGACGCGGAGATGATCGCGCACGCGGTGTCGACGCGGGGTGTGAAGGCAGCCTCGCCGGCTGCTTCAGAACGTGCGCTCGAGATCGCGGATCACCTCGACATCGTGCGCTCCGGCGTGTTGCGGCGGCGGATCGGGAGCTCGTAGACCAGCCGATTTCGGCGTGAATTCAACCTTCAACTTCTACCTGAGGTCGACACGCCAGAATTGAGACGCAGCGGTCGTTGCATCGGGATTCCGTGCTCGATAACGTTGGTGAAGTTCGGCGGCCGATTTCTGCGCCCGCCGCGGTGAAAGGAACACGATGGAGCACACTCAGCGCCCGAGCGGCGACGCGGCGATCCCGTCGGCGCAGGCGCTCTCCGAGGCCGGTATCGTGGCCGATCCCGCAGCCTTCACTCCGGTCTCCGTCGATGCCGATGTGCTCTTCGACGACGGGCTGCCTCGACCGAATCAGGATGGCGGGTTCAAAGGCGCGACGGCGGCGCGCGCGGCAGGCATCACCTATCGTCAGCTCGACTACTGGGCCCGCACGGGGCTCGTCGAGCCGACGGTGCGCAGCGCGAAGGGCTCAGGATCTCAGCGGCTGTACGGCTTCCGCGACATCCTCGTGCTCAAGCTCGTCAAGCGGCTCCTCGACACCGGCATCTCCCTGCAGCAGATCCGAACGGCAGTGGCGCAGCTACACGAGGCCGGCGTGCATGACCTCTCCCAGACGACACTGATGAGCGACGGGGCGAGCGTCTACCTCTGCACGTCGAGCGACGAAGTCATCGACCTCGTGAGCCGCGGACAGGGCGTATTCGGCATCGCGGTCGGAAAGGTGCTGCGCGAGGTGGAGACATCGCTCGTCGATATGGATGAGCACCGGGAAGAGGCGTCTCCGGAGAACGCGGTCGACGAACTGGCGGCGCGTCGGAAGACCCGCAAGATCTCCTGACCGGACGCACCCGGCCCCGCTTCAAGGGGTCTCGCTCGACGGCGCGAGTTCTCGACGGCTTCAGTTGCCGACGGCGCCAGTTCTCGACGCGTCAGTTCTCGACAGCACCAGTTCTCGACGCGTCAGTTCTCGACGACGGTCGCGGTGGGAGCATTGGACGCGCCCGCCCGCGCGGCGTCCATGCCTGCGGAGCGCAGAATGCGATCCAGCACGAGGTCGAAGTTCGACGCCATCTCCTGGGACGCCTCGCCCGGCCACATGTGCACCGGCTTGGCAGCGCCCTGCGCCTGCTGCAGTGAGGTGCGCTCGGGAAGCTGCGGGTTGAGCACCAGAGGGCCGAACATCTCGCGCAGTTCGCGGATGCGGAACTGGTGCTCCAGCGACTGCGGCTGGGTCCGATTGATCAGAATGCCGAGAGGCTGCAGTCGCGGGCTCACGCCGCGGCGGATCTCCTCGATCGCGCGCAGCGCGCGGTCCGTGGCAGCAACGGCGAAGAGGCTCGGTTCGGCGACCACCAGCACCCGGTCGCTCGCGGCCCAAGCGGTGCGAGTCAGCGCGTTCAGCGACGGCGCGCAGTCGACGAGCACGAGGTCGTACTCCGACTCGACGATCGCCAGCGCCTCCTCGAGCTTCCAGATGTCGCGCGTCGACGGGTGCGGCCCGTCGAAGTTGATCGCAGACGGGCTGCCGACGAGCAGGTCAATCTTGCCGCCCTCGTGGTAGTCGTTCCACCCGCTGTGCGCGATGGCGCTGCGCACAGTCTTCTCTTTCGGGCTCTCGAGCACGTTCGCCACGTTGGCGAAGCCTTCGGGATTCACCGCCAGGCCGGTCGATACGTCGGACTGCGGGTCGAAGTCGACGACCAGTGTTCGCAGGCCGCGGGAGAACGCAGCCGAGGCGAGGCCGAGCGTCACGGTCGTCTTGCCGACGCCGCCCTTGAGGGAACTCACACTCAATACATGCACGTGGCAAGTTTAGTGGATTCGGCCCGTACGGTGCCTGACTTCGTCACGGGCGAACGGGCTCGGGCGTGCGCGGTCGTCGAACGCCGAACGCACGGACGCATATCGCGACTCCCGACCGACCCACCATGTATCTTGATATCGAACCAGTTCGACGGTGCGAGCACCCGGCGGCGAGAACAGTGGCAAGGAGGCGGAGTGTTCCAGAAGATCTTGGTGGCGAATCGCGGGGAGATCGCGATCCGGGCGTTTCGGGCGGCGCACGAGTTGGGTGCGCAGACGGTGGCGGTATTCCCGTACGAGGATCGAAACTCGCTGCATCGCCTGAAGGCCGACGAAGCGTACCTGATCGGCACGGTCGGGCATCCGGTGCGCGCGTATCTGGATGTGGCCGAGATCGTGCGCGTCGCGGTCGAGTCGGGCGCCGATGCGATCTATCCGGGGTACGGGTTCCTGTCGGAGAATCCGGATCTCGCCGCCGCGGCGGAGGCCGCGGGCATTCGTTTCATCGGGCCCGGTAAGACGGCGCTCGAGATGGCGGGCAACAAAGTCGCGGCGAAGGAGCACGCGATCGCGGCGGGTGTGCCGGTGCTGGGGTCCACCCCTCCGTCGACGGATATCGAAGCACTGGTGGCGGGTGCTGAGGAGATCGGGTTCCCGGTGTTCGCGAAGGCGGTCGCAGGGGGAGGCGGTCGGGGTATGCGTCGTGTCGAGCGCGTCGAGGATCTGCGCGATGCGCTCGAGGCGGCGATGCGGGAGGCGGAGTCCGCGTTCGGGGACGCGACGATGTTCATCGAGCAGGCGGTGCTGCGCCCGCGGCACATCGAGGTGCAGGTGCTCGCGGACGCGACCGGTGCGACGGTGCACCTGTTCGAGCGCGACTGCTCGGTGCAGCGACGGCATCAGAAGGTCGTGGAGATCGCGCCCGCTCCGAACCTGAGCGAGGAGAAGCGTGCGGAGCTCACGCGCGACGCGATCGCGTTCGCCGAGTCGATCGGGTACGAGAACGCGGGAACGGTGGAGTTCCTGCTCGACACGGCGGGGGAGCGCGCCGGCGAGCACGTCTTCATCGAGATGAACCCGCGGATCCAGGTCGAGCACACGGTCACGGAGGAGGTCACCGATGTCGACCTCGTGCGCGCGCAGATGCGCATCGCGGCCGGAGCGACGCTGGAGGAGCTCGAATTGACGCAGGATCGCATCCGCCTGCGCGGCGCGGCGCTCCAGTGCCGCATCACGACCGAGGATCCCGCGAATGGGTTCCGCCCGGACCTGGGCCGCATCACCGCGTACCGGTCCCCGGGCGGCGGCGGTGTGCGTCTCGACGGTGGGACGATCGAGGTCGGTGCGCAGATCAGCCCGCACTTCGATTCGATGCTCGCGAAGCTCACGTGCCGGGGCCGCTCGTTCGAGGACGCGGTGCGGCGGGCGCAGCGGGCGCTGGCGGAGTTCCGCATCCGCGGTGTTGCGACGAACATCCCGTTCCTGCAGGCGGTGCTCGCCGATGCGGACTTCCAGGCGGGTGACGTCTCCACGCAGTTCATCGGCGAGCGGCCCGAGCTGCTGAAGATGAACCCGTCGAAGGATCGGGCGACGCGTCTGCTGCAGCACATCGCGAATGTGACGGTGAACCAGCCCAACGGCGTGCGGCCGAGACTGATCGACCCGGGAGCGAAGCTTCCCGACATCGACCTGTCGCGTCCCGCCCCTGCGGGGAAGCGGCAGCTGCTGCTCGAGATCGGCCCGGACGCGTACGCGCGCAGCCTCCGCGAGCAGACCGCTCTTGCGGTGACCGAGACCACGTTCCGGGACGCGCACCAGTCCCTGCTCGCAACGCGCGTGCGCACGAAGGATCTTGCTCGCGTGGCGCCGTACGTGGCGCGCACGACGCCCGAGCTCTGGTCGGTCGAGGCCTGGGGCGGAGCCACCTACGACGTCGCGCTGCGTTTCCTCGGAGAGGACCCATGGGAGCGGCTCGCGAGTCTGCGGGAGGCGCTGCCGAATGTGCCGATCCAGATGCTCTTGCGAGGGCAGAACACGGTGGGGTACACGCCGTACCCGGAGCAGGTCGCCCAGGCGTTCGTGCGGGAGGCGGCATCGACGGGAGTCGATGTATTCCGCATCTTCGACGCGCTCAACGATGTGAACCAGATGCGCGTTGCGATCGATGCCGTGCGCGAGACCGGCACGGCGGTCGCCGAGGTGGCGATGTCGTTCACCGGCAACCTCCTCAGCCCGGCCGAGGACAAGTACACCCTCGACTACTACCTGCGTCTGGCCGAGGAGATCGTCGAGGCCGGCGCGCACGTGCTCGCGATCAAGGACATGGCGGGGCTGCTGCGCCCGGCGGCCGCGGCCAGGCTCGTCACCGCACTTCGTGAACGATTCGATCTGCCCGTGCATCTGCACACCCATGACACGCCGGGTGGGCAGCTCGCGACGCTGCTCGCAGCGAGCGCGGCGGGAGTGGACGCGGTGGATGCGGCCTCCGCGCCGATGTCGGGGACCACCTCGCAGCCGTCGCTGTCGGCGCTCGTCGCATCGCTGGCGGATACGGAGCGCGACACGGGCCTGTCGCAGGATGCGGTGTTCGCGCTCGAGCCGTACTGGGATGCGGTGCGCACGGTGTACAAGCCGTTCGAGTCCGGGCTTCCCAGCCCCACCGGCCGCGTGTACACGCACGAGATTCCAGGGGGTCAGCTCTCGAACCTGAGGCAGCAGGCGATCGCTCTGGGGCTGGCTGAGAACTTCGAGAGGATCGAGGATCTCTACGCCGCGGCAGACCGCATCCTCGGCCGCATTCCGAAGGTGACGCCCTCATCGAAGGTCGTGGGCGATCTCGCGCTCCACCTGTCGGCCGTGGACACCGACCCGGCGGACTTCGAGGCGCACCCGGAGAAGTACGACATCCCGGATTCAGTGGTGGGGTTCCTCGCCGGTGAACTCGGCGAGATCCCGGGCGGATGGCCGGAGCCGTTCCGCTCGAAAGTGCTCGCGGGCCGGTCGGTGAACATCGACGTGGCGCCGGTCTCACCCGATGATCAGGCGCTGCTGCACGGCTCGAGCGCGGAACGGCGTGCGACGTTGAACCGATTGCTGTTCCCGCAGCCCACGAAGCAGTTCTCGGAGGTTCGCGAGCAGTACGGCGACGTCTCGGTGCTCGACACGGCCGACTATCTGTACGGGTTGCAGGCGGGCGAGGAGCACGCGATCGATCTCGCCAAGGGAGTGCGCCTGTACGTGGGGCTCGAAGCGATCGGCGAGGCCGACGACAAGGGCGTGCGAACCGTGATGGTGCGGGTGAACGGCCAGCTGCGGCAGGTGTTCGTGAAAGACGCGGCGGTGACCGTGGACGCCGTGCTCTCCGAGAAGGCCGATCGCACCGTTCCAGGGCACGTCGCGGCGCCCTTCTCGGGCACGGTCACGGTGAAGGTCGCCGTGGGGGATGCGGTGGAGGCAGGCCAGCCGATCGCGTCGATCGAGGCGATGAAGATGGAGGCCGCCATCACGGCGCCGGTCGCGGGCCGTATCGAGCGGGTCGTGTTCTCCGGGACTCGCAGCCTGGAATCCGGCGACCTCATCGCCGAGATCACCGCCTCGATCTGACCTGACGAGCGCCTCGGTGCCGTCCGCTCGAGCACCGAGGCGCTAGGCTCGGGTGTCATGGCAATCCGCGCGATCCGGGTCTTCGGTGACCCTGTACTCCGCACCGTGTGCGATCCCGTCGTCGAGATCGACGAGGGCGTTCACGCCCTCGTCCAGGACCTGCTGGACACGGTCGACATGGACGGCCGCGCCGGGCTCGCATCCACGCAGATCGGGCACACCCTGCGCGTGTTCAGCCTGCACATCGATGGCGAGATCAGCTACGTGATCAATCCCGAGATCGTGGAGCTGCAGGGGGAGCCGGTGCTGACCGGCGAGGGGTGCCTCTCCGTTCCCGATCTCTGGTTCGAGGTGCCCCGGCACCCTCGCGCCACGGTGCGCGGAATCGACCTCGACGGCAACGCGGTGGAGATCACGGGCGAGGGGTTGATGGCGCAGGCGCTGCAGCACGAGTGCGATCACCTCGACGGCAAGCTCTACCTGTCGCGACTCGATCGCGAGTCCCGCGGTGAAGCGATGCGGCAGATCCGCACCTCGAGCTGGTTCTGACCGCGTGCGGAGCGCGCGCCGCGGTCCCAGCCCTGCTCGAGGTGCGCCCGCCGCTACTTCACCACGCCGACGTTCTCCGTCTGCGGGTGCTCGCCGTACATCGCGGAGATCTCTCCGGCGAAGTCGCGCAGGATGTTGTCGCGACGGATACTCATCTTCGGTGTCAAATGGCCATTGGCCTCGATGAACTCGGTCGGCAGGATCACGAATTTGCGGATCGACTCGGCTCGTGAGACGAACGCATTGCCCTGATCCACTGCGCTCTGCACCTCGGCGAGGACCTTCGGGTGCACCGACGCCTCTTCGAGCGAAAGCGAGGGATCCTCTCCGTTGTTCCCCAGCCACGGGGCGAGCATCTCGGGGTCGAGGGTCACGAGGGCCGAGATGAACGGCCGCTGATCGCCGACGACGACGACCTGCCCGATGATCGTATTCGAGCGGATCGGATCCTCGAGCGCGGCCGGAGCGACGTTCTTGCCGCCGGCAGTGACGATGATCTCCTTCTTGCGCCCCGTGATCGTGAGATAGCCGTCTTCATCGAGCGACCCGATGTCGCCCGTGCGGAAGAACCCGTCGGGCGTGAACGCGTCGCGCGTCGCCTCCGGGTTGTTCCAGTACTCCTTGAAGACGTCGATGCCCTTGATCTCGATCTCGCCGTCCTCGGCGATGCGGACCGAGTGGCCGGGCAGGGGCGGCCCGACGGTGCCGATCTTGAAATGGTTCGGCAGATTGACGGTCGCGGGCGCAGTGGTCTCGGTCAGACCGTACCCCTCGAGGATCTTCACTCCGAGACTGCGGTAGAAGTGCCCGAGGTAGTGGCTCAGGGGAGCGGACCCCGACACTGCGAAGCGCACCTTGCCGCCGAGCTTCTCGCGGAGCTTGCCGTACACCAGCTTGTCGAAGAGGCGGAACTTGAGGCCGAGTACGAACGGAACCCTGCCGGCATCCAGCGCTTCGGAGTGCGCTACGGCAACCTTGGCGGCAGCGCGGAAGATCTTGCCCTTGCCCTCGGCCTCCGTCTTCTGCTCGGCGGAGTTGTAGACCTTCTCGAAGACGCGCGGTACCGCGAGCAGGAATGTCGGTTGAAAGGTGCTGAGCGCCGGCAGCAGCTGACTGGTATCGGCCTGGTGCCCGACTCGCACGCCCGCGTGCACCGACATGACCGAGATGAAGCGGGCGAACACGTGCGCGAGCGTCACGAACAGCAGGGTCGCGGAGCCCGGCTGCTGCACGACGTCCGACAGCGCAGCAGCAGCGTTGCGCGACAGGTCGACGAAGTTCGCGTGGGTCAGCACGCACCCCTTCGGCCGGCCCGTCGAGCCCGATGTGTAGATCACCGTGGCGATGTCGGTTCCCTGAGCGAGCGCGCGACGACGATCGATCTCCGCATCGTCGATGGCCGCTCCGGCCTCGCGCAGCTGTGCGAGAGCATTCTGGTCGAGGCGCCAGGCGAGCGCCACCGCAGGAAGGTCGTCCCTGACCTCCTCGAACCGCGCAGCGTGATCCTCGGTCTCGGTGAGCACCGCGCGAGCGCCGGAATCCTCGAGCACCCAGTGCACCTGGAGCGGAGAGGACGTCTCATAGATCGGAACCATGACGGCGCCCGCGTAGTGGATGGCGAAGTCGACGAGCGTCCATTCGTAACTCGTCTTGCACATGAACGCCACGCGATCGCCGGGCTCGATGCCCGACGCGACCAGTCCTTTCGCAAGCGCGATGACGTCGGCCCGGAACGCGGTCGCACTGATGTCCCGCCACCCGTCGCCGGCGGGAACCGCGAAGAGCGCGCGATCCGGGGTGGCCCGCACCCGCTCTTCCAGGAGATCCGTAATGTTGTCCTCCGGAACCGGCGGGACGAGGATCGGGGTCTCGGACTGATTCACGGCAGCTCCTTCGGTACTCATGTATCCGTCGTACGCGACGCGGCCCTTCGCGTCGCACCTTGTTCTGCCACCTTATATGCATACCTCCGACGGGTCCCCGGCTCGGGTAGGGTGTTCTCAGTCGAGAGGAATCGTGAGCTGTGCTCTACTGGATTTTCAAACACCTGATCATCGGGCCGATCCTGAAAACGGTCTTCCGCCCGTGGCTGGAGGGTGCCGAGAACATTCCGGCGACGGGGCCCGTGATCATTGTAGGAAACCACCTCTCGGTGATCGATTCCTTCTTCATGCCGGCCATGATTGACCGCCGCGTGTACTTCCTCGCCAAGAGCGACTACTTCACCGGCAAGGGCGTGAAGGGGTGGCTCGTCAAGTTGTTCATGACCGCTGTGGGCCAGCTGCCGATCGATCGTTCAGGGGGTAAAGCCTCCGAGGCCTCGTTGAACACGGGCCTCGGAGTGCTGGATCGCGGCGACGTTCTCGGCATCTACCCCGAGGGCACTCGCAGCCCCGATGCGCGACTCTACCGGGGACGCACCGGTGTCGCCCGACTCGTGCTCGAATCGGGCGCGGTGGTCGTTCCCGCGGTGATGATCGACACGGAGAAGGCGATGCCGATCGGCGCCAAATTCCCGAAGATCCGCAGGATCGGCACGGTCGTCGGCAAACCTCTCGACTTCAGCCGCTTCGCGGGAATGAGCGCGGACCGGTTCGTTCTGCGCAGCGTCACCGACGAGATCATGCTCGAGATTCAGAAGCTCAGCGGTCAGACCTACGTCGACGTGTACGCGTCGAGCGTCCGCAACCGGTGACCGCTCGCGTTCGCTGCGGGCATCCCGCCCGCTTCGTTCCCCGGCCCTCTCAGGCAGTAGGCTGATACGGTCGCGGCGGTTCGCCGCGATATTTCTCTACCTACCTCACGTAAGGGATCGACATGACGAGCCAGATTCACGAGACTGCTGCCGAACGAGCGTTCGCGGAGCTCGACGCCTATCAGGCGCTCGAGGCCAAGCAGCAGCCGGTCTGGCCCGATCCCGAAGCCGTGGCGTATTCGGCTCGAGAGCTCTCATCGCAGCCGCCCCTCGTCTTCGCCGGGGAGGCCGATCAGCTGCGCGACCGGCTCGCTTCCGCTGCACGTGGCGAGGCCTTCCTGCTGCAGGGTGGCGATTGCGCGGAGACCTTCGCCGCCGCCACTGCCGATCGGATTCGGGATCGTGTCAAGACGCTGCTGCAAATGGCGGTCGTGCTCACGTACGGGGCATCGATGCCCGTGATCAAGGTCGGTCGCATGGCGGGGCAGTTCGCGAAGCCGCGCTCCAGCAACGAGGAGACGCGGGAGGGCGTCACGCTGCCCGCGTACCGCGGCGACCTCGTGAACGGCTACGACTTCACCTCCGAGTCGCGTACCGCCGACCCCGCCCGTCTGGTGCAGGGCTACCACGTCTCCGCCTCGACGCTGAACCTGATCCGCGCCTTCACGCAGGGCGGCTTCGCGGATCTCCGACAGGTTCACGCGTGGAACCAGGGCTTCATCTCGAATCCGGCGAACCAGCGATACGAATCACTCGCGAGCGAGATCGATCGCGCGCTCCGGTTCATGGCCGCGTGCGGAGTCGATAACACCGCGCTGACGCAGACCGAGTTCTACGTCAGCCACGAAGCGCTGCTGCTCGACTACGAGCGGCCGTTGACGCGCGTCGATTCGCGCACGGGCGACCTGTACGACACGTCGGGGCACATGCTCTGGATCGGCGAGCGCACGCGCGATCTCGACGGTGCGCACGTCGAATTCCTCTCGCACGTGCGCAATCCGATCGGCGTGAAGCTCGGGCCGACGGCGACCGTCGACGATGCACTGCGACTGATCGACAAGCTCGACCCCGAGCGCGAACCCGGCCGTCTCACCTTCATCACGCGCATGGGGGCCGGCAAGATCCGCGACGTGCTCCCGGGCCTGCTCGAGGGTGTGCGCGACGCGGGTGCGACTCCGCTCTGGGTGACGGACCCGATGCACGGCAACGGGATGACCACGGCGACAGGCTACAAGACGCGTCGCTTCGACGATGTCATGGATGAGCTTCGCGGCTTCTTCGAAGCGCATCGCGAGGTCGGCACCTACCCGGGCGGCATCCACATCGAGCTGACGGGCGACGACGTCACGGAGTGCTTGGGCGGATCGGAGAACATCGACGAGGCGACCCTGGCCACCCGCTACGAGTCGGTCTGCGATCCGCGTCTCAACCACATGCAGTCGCTGGAGCTGGCCTTCCAGGTCGCCGAGGAGCTCAAGAAGATCTCCTAGGGCCCGCGGTACGCTTCGACGAGTGCCCGCCCTCCGGATGGTTCCGGACGGCGGGCACTCGGTTCAGAGGGAGATCGTGCTGCGGATGCGGATCTCGGTTCCCGCCGGTACCTCTTCGCCCGCCGCGGGGTCGGTCCCGGTGGCCTTCGCGAAGCTGCGCAGCGCGTCGGGCACGAGGGTGGTGGGCGAGAAGCCTGCCGCGCTGAGCGTATCCATCGCCTCCTGCAGTTCGAGGCCGGAAACGTCGGGCACGGGGAAGAGCTCGGGCCCGAGGGAGACCTCGAGCCCCACGGTGTCGCCGGGTCGCATCGGGTCGGTCTGCGGCATCAGCGAGATCACGGCGCCCTGCTCGACGTCGCTGCTGTAGGACTCGCGGCCGACAGCGGGGTCGACGGTGAGGGAGCTCTCGGCGAGCCGAGCCGCCGCGTCCTCCGCGGTCATGCCGGTCACGTCGGGCACGGGCCCCGCGGACGTGATGAGATCGATCGTGCCGCGTTCGGGATACGTGTCGCCGAGCGCGTCGCCGTTCTCGCCGAGGGCTGCCAGCACGGTGTCGGGCTCGTCATCGGAGAACCGCTGCTCGAGCACCTGCCCGACCGTGAACTGCTGCGCCTCGATGACGGATTCGGCTTCGTCGAGCGACAGCCCGACGAGTGTGGGTACGGGCAGCGGCTGCGGGCCTGTCGACTGGCAGAGCTGCACGGGGGTGCCGCGATCCACCCGTGTGCCCGAGGCCGGTTCGGTTCCCGAGGCCTGACCCGCCGGATAGTCGAGACTCGAGCATTCGACGAGCGTCACGACGAGGGTCTGATCTTCGAGGGCCGCCTGCGCGGCCGCGATCTCCTGGCCGGCGACGTCGGGCACCGTGACTTGCGAGCCGGGCCCCTGACCGAACCACCAGCCCATTGCCGCGGCCGCCGCGATCAGGATGATGGCGATCAGTGCGACGAATCGGCCGCGCCGCTGCCGCGCTCGACCGGCGTCGGCGGCTCGCTCGATCGGAGGGGGCGCCGACGGCGCGGCGCCGACGGAGGCGATCTCGGGCGCCACCGTGGTGGCGGAGGCGTCCGGAGCTCCCCAGCCCGGGGCCGGCTCGAGGACAGTCGTCGCAGGAGTGCCGTCGCTCTCATCGGCGAGTCGGGGAAGTACACGTGTCGAACCTGCGGCGGTCTCGCCGCGCGAGATGGCGCGCAGGGACTCGAGCGCCTCACCCGCATCCCGCGGGCGCTCGTCGGGCTCGCGGCGCGTCATCCAGAGCACGAGATCGTCGAGCGCCGGGCTCGACTCGGAGCTCTGCAGCGATGGGGCGGGCACATCGGAATGCGCGTGCTGGTACGCGATCTGCATCGGCTGCTCGCCAACGAAGGGCTGCGCTCCAGTCAGCATCTCGTACAGCATGATGCCGAATGCGTACAGATCGCTGCGCGCATCCGCGACGCCGCGGGTGACGAGTTCGGGGGAGAGGTACGCGATCGTGCCGAGCAGGGCCTGGCCCGTCGTGGTGTTGGCGCTCACCGCCCGGGCGAGGCCGAAGTCGCCCAGCTTGATGCGCCCGTCGTCGGCGAGCATGACGTTCTCGGGCTTGAGATCGCGATGCACGATCCCCGCTCCGTGCGCCGCAGCAAGGCCTGAGAGCACCGCCTCGCCGATCTCGAGCGACTGCTCCGCGGTCAGATGCCGCTGCTGCTTCAGCAGCTCCCGCAGCGTGATGCTCGGCAGGTACTCCATGACGAGGTAGGTGCGGCCGAGATCGTGGCCCTGATCGAAGACGTTCACCAGGTTCGGGTGCGAGAGTCGAGCGGCGCTGCGCGCCTCCTGCTCGAAACGACGCGTGAAATTCGCGTCTTCAGCGAGGTGCTCGTGCATCACCTTCACCGCGACGCGGCGCTCCAGTCGAAGATCCGTGGCGAGGTAGACCATCGCCATGCCGCCGCGAGCGATGCGCGACCTGATCGCGTAGCGGCCGTCGAGCGTCTGCCCGATCAGGGGGTCGGAAGGCACGGTGGTCACCCGGAGAGTCTACGGAACTTCGGGTGACCGTTTCATGATGCGCGCCGGGCGTCGGCGGATTGCGTTCGCCGAAGGCCGCTGGCAGAGTGGAGCCGTGGCAGAGAACACCGCTTCAGATCGTAGCCCGTTGACGACGGCCCCCATGCTCAGCGTCCCAGAGCTGGTGGAACGGCTCGGGGTCACGCCCGGCCGCTTGCACCGTCTCATCGAGGACCACGTTCTCGCCGCGGTGCGCATCGACGGCGCGGTGCGGGTCCCCGCCGAGTTCCTGCAGGGCGACGAGCCATTGCCCGCGCTCCGCGGCACGCTGCTCGTGCTGAACGACGCCGGCTTCTCGGAGGAGGAGGCGGTCACCTGGATGCTCTCGGTCAATGACGAGCTCGGGGAGCGGCCGATCGACTCGCTGCAGTCCGGACGCAAGAGTGCGGTGCGTCGCGCAACGCAGTCGCTCGCGTTCTGACCTCGTTCTTCTTCGACTCGCGCGAGTCAGAACTCGCGGCGAGCGGCTCGGTCCGCCAGCTGCGCGAGGGCCTCCCGCGCATCCCGACGAGCCGGAGAGCTCTCGAGTGACGTGAGCGCCCGCTCCACATTCCGGGCGATCATCTGCTCGACGCGGTCGACCGCGCCGCTCTCCCGGATCGTGCGCTGCAGAATCGCGACCTGTTCGGGGTCGAGGTCGTTGCCCAGCAGGTCGTCGAAAATGCGCCGCTGGGTGCCCGGCAGATTCTCGCGAGCGAGGGTGACGAGCACGGTGCGCTTGCCCTCGATCAGATCGTCTCCGGTGGGCTTGCCGGTGACCGCGGCGTCACCGAAGACGCCCAGGAGGTCGTCGCGCAACTGGAACGCGACGCCGATCGGCAGGCCGTAGTCCCGCAGCGCCTGCTCCTGCTCGTCATCAGCTCCCGCGAGAGCGGCGCCGATGAGCAACGGCGCCTCGACGCTGTACTTCGCAGACTTGTAGACGAGCACCCGCGTCGATCGTTCGAGCTGCTCCTCGTGGGCCGCGAAACCGGGCTGCTGCTCTTCGAGCACGTCGAGGTACTGCCCGACCGCGACTTCGCTGCGCATCCGGTTGAAATGCGCCCGAGCAGCTCGGCCCGCGCCCGGGGTGATCGCGGCGGTGCAGGAGCCCTCCATGAGTTCGTCGGCCCACGACTGCAAGAGGTCGCCGAGCAGGATCGCCGCCGCGATGCCGAAGTGCGCCGATTCGCCGGCCCAGCGCTGGTCGTCGTGGAGGTTCGCGAAGATTCGATGCGTCGCCGGTCGGCCTCGGCGGGTGTCCGAACGATCGATGATGTCGTCGTGGATGAGCGCGGCCGCGTGGAAGAGCTCGAGCGCGCACGCGGCATCGAGCACGGCGCCGGCAGCGCCGTCGACATCGTCGGAGAGATCGAGCTCGCGCACCGATCGGTACCCGAGCACCGCGAATTGGGCGCGGAAGCGCTTGCCCCCGGTCAGGAAGTGGGTCGCCTCGTCGAGGAGCGGAGATGCGTCGTCGCCGAGCGCCGCAAGCTCGTCTCGGTGCTGGTCGAGGATATCGCCGATGCGCTCCTGTACGAGGCCTGCGAGTCGGGTCGTTTCTTGCACGCGCCTAGCCTACTCACGGGCGCGGGTCGTAGACTGGTCTGTACCAAGTTTTCACGAAACGCAGGAGGGTCGTCATGGCGCTGTCAGAGCACGAGCAGCGATTGCTTGACGAGATGGAGCGCGGCTTCTATCAGAGCGAAGCCGATGTTCTGCAGGCGGGGTCTGCAGAACCCCGTCGGGTGAATTACCGGTCGCTCGTGCTCGGCGTCATCGTGGTCGTCGCAGGTATCGGCGTGCTGGTGGCGGGTGTCGCGGTGCAGCTGCTCTGGCTGGGGCTCGTCGGTTTCGCCGTCATGCTGGGAGGGGTGGTGCTGATGCTGTCCAAGCGCTCCGCCGGTCCGCTCACGGTGGAGGACATCACCTCGGCGAGCTCCGGCCCGAAGTCGTCGAAGTCCGCTCGAGAATCGTTGAGCGAGCGCATGGAACGTCGTTGGGATCAACGTATGGAGGGTGAGCGCTAGCCGCTCATCGACGCAGGGCGTCAAGCGCCAGGTCACTGACCTGGCGCTTTTTTCGTGCCTGCGCGAGCCCGTGTTCCGCCCTCCTCATCCGCGGCGCTCCACTTCGCTCCCCTTCTGTGCATCTCGAGGGTTCGGCGGCGGAACACGCATTGAATTTCCGCGGATCTCCGGGCGCGAGGTGCAAATGCGTGCGGTAAGTCGCAGGGCAGCAATGGCGGATGGCCCCGCGAATCTTCGCGCGAGAACCGGAAGATTTCGCGCCGGGAAGAGAGAAGTGGAGGAAAGTGGAGTAAACTGGTGCTGAGCACGAGTCGGCGAAAGGAGATCCCTTGTTCCTGGGAACCTTCACGCCGCGTCTGGATGAAAAGGGTCGCCTGATCCTCCCCGCGAAGTTTCGCGACGAACTCGCCGACGGACTCGTGATCACCCGCGGCCAGGAGCGCTGTCTCTACGTGTTCAGCGAGACCGAGTTCGCCGAGATGCACCAGCGGCTGCGGAGCGCACCTCTCGCGTCGAAGCAGGCGCGCGACTATCTCCGCGTATTCCTCTCGGGGGCTCACCCCGAGGCACCCGACAAGCAGAGCCGTGTCACCATTCCGCAGAACCTCCGGGAATACGCCGGGCTCGACCGGGACCTCGCCGTCATCGGCGCGGGCTCGCGCGCGGAGATCTGGGACGCGGAGGCTTGGCAGACCTATCTGGCGGCGCAGGAAGCAGCGTTCTCCGACATCGAGGAGGAGGTGATCCCGGGCATGTTCTAGCCCGGAATCGCTATGGCACACGACATCACACGCGACCCGAGCGCGCTGCACACCCCGGTGCTGCTCGAGCGCTGCCTCGAACTGCTCGCCCCGGTGGCCGAGGGCGTCGCGCCCGACGAAGCTCCGGTGATCGTCGACGCGACCCTCGGCATGGGCGGGCACAGCGAGGCGCTGCTCGAGCGGTTCCCGCGGCTCACCGTCATCGGGCTCGACCGCGACACCGAGGCACTCGAGCTCGCGGGCTCCCGCCTCGCGCGATTCGGGGAACGCGCGATTCGCGTGCACGCCGTGTACGACGAGATCGCACGCGCGGTCTCCGACAGCGGTTTCTCGCGCATCGACGGCGTGCTCTTCGATCTGGGTGTGTCGTCGTTGCAACTGGACGAGGCGGACCGGGGGTTCGCGTACGCGCACGACGCTCCGCTCGACATGCGCATGGACCAGGGCGCGGGAGAGACCGCGGCCGACGTGCTGGCGACGGCGCCCGAGGGGCGTCTGCGCGCGATCTTCGAGCGCTACGGCGAGGAGCCGCTCGCCGGTCGGTACGCACGAGCCATCATCGCCGCCCGCGCCGAGGAGCCGATTCTGCGAAGCGGTCAGCTGGTGGACGTGCTGCAGGCGGCGACGCCTGCGGCCGTGCGGGATCAGCGGCATCCGGCGAAGCGGGTGTTCCAGGCGCTGCGGATCGAGGTCAACTCCGAACTCTCCGTTCTCGAACGCGCGATTCCGGCGGCGCTGGATCTGCTGAGAGTCGACGGACGCGCAGTCGTCATGTCGTACCAGTCGCTCGAGGACCGATTCGTGAAGCGGGAGTTCGCGCGCCGCACCGCGTCGACCGCACCCGCGGGGCTTCCGATCGAGCTTCCCGAGCACCGCCCGGAGTTCCGCCTGCTCACGCGAGGGGCAGAACTCGCGAGCGATGCCGAACGCGCGCGCAATCCGCGCGCAATCCCAGTCCGCCTCCGCGCAGCCGAACGAATGAGGGACGCACGATGAGCTCGACGCTACCGATGGATTTCGATGCAGCCGCGCTCCGTCTCGGGGCGCCTTCAGGGGCTCCGAGCACTGAGCGGCCGGCACGCCATCTGCGTCCGGTGCCGGCGCCTGCCGCTCGCCCGAACCGGCGTGCGAAGCGGAGCCCGCTCGCCGGAGCGCTCATCGCGGTGGGCGTCGTGCTCATGATCTTCGCGACGCAGCTCGGCCTGAGCATCGCGATCTCGCAGGGCGCGTACGAGACGCGTGCGCTCGAGGTGGAGCAGCGGGATCTCGCGCGCGTCGAACGCGTGCTGTCGCAGAACGTCGACAAGCTGGCTTCGCCGCAGAATCTCGCCGAGAACGCCGCAGCGCTCGGCATGGTGCAGAACTCGCGCCCCGCAACACTCCGGTTGAGCGACGGCGCGGTGCTTGGCGCGCTCGACTCGGAGACGACCGAGGCGTCGGGCAACCTCATTCCGAACGCGACACTCGAGAGCATGCCGGTGGTCGATGCCGCGGGATTGCTCGTTCCGCGCAACTCCGGACAGGCCGCCGGCGCACAGGCCGAAAACATCGATCCGCCGGTACGGTGGACGGGCAAGCTGCCGGCGCCAGACACGCATTAGGCGGCAGCAGAACTCCGGGAGGAATCGGATGCTGAGACTGCGCGGATCGTCGCTTCGTCGGGCCATTGCGCTGGGCATCATCGTCGTCGCCGCGCTCGTGTTCCTCGTGCGCCTCGTCGACGTGCAGGTCGTCTCAGCGGCGGCGCTCAACGAGGACGCGAAAGACAAGCGCGCGGTGCCCGTCGCCATTCCGAGCGTCCGGGGCGACATCGTCGATCGCGATGGCGAGGTGCTCGCGACGACGGATGAGCGCTACGACGTGCAGCTCTCCCCGAAGAACACGCGGCTCAACGATGGAGTGTTCTACCGCCTCGACGCCGAGCGCGGCGTCGGCACGGTCGAGGTCACGGCTGCGCAGGCGTTCGCGGAGATCGGCGAGGTGACGGGCCAGAGCGGGGATGAGATTCAGAAGATCGTCGATGACGCGCTCCGCGACAACCCGAAGTCCGATTTCGCCTACGTGAAGCGATCGATCGATCTGACGCAGCTCAACGCGCTCAAGGCGCTCGAGATTCCCTGGCTGACGTTCGAGAGCCAGCACACCCGCACGTACCCGAACGGCGCTGTCGGAGGCAACATTGTCGGGTTCTCCGGGGCCGACGACGTGCCTCAGGCGGGCGTCGAGCTGTCGCAGGACGCCTGCCTGACGGGCGTCGACGGCACCGAGACGTACGAGCGAAGCGAAGACGGGGTGGCGCTGCCCGGAAGCGTCGTGGTCACCCGGAAGGTGCAGGACGGCGGCACGGTGCAGCTCACCATCGACCGCGACCTGCAGTGGGAGACGCAGCAGGCGATCAACCAGCAGGTGCAGTCCGTCGGGGCCGAATACGGTCTGCTGACCGTGATGGACGTGCAGACCGGCGAGCTCGTCGCGATCGCGGAGGACGGGTCGGTGGACCCCAACGACGTCGACGCGTCGGACCCGGAGAAGCGCGAAGCGCGATCCTTCACCGCGCCGTACGAGCCCGGGTCGACGTTCAAGACGATCACGGCGGCCGCGCTCATCGACCAGGGCGTCGCGACGCCCGCGTCGCAGAATCTCACTCCCGACTACCTGGAGCCGGAGCCCGGCGTGCGCTTCGGCGATTCGTTCAATCACCCCGAGATGCCGTGGACGCTCACGGGGATTCTGACGCAGTCGTCGAACGTCGGCACGTCGATGCTCGGGTCGCAGCTCAGCGCGGAGACGCGCTACGACTACCTGAAGAGGTTTGGCGTCGGCGATGCGACGCAGGCGGGCATGCCCGTCGAGGATTCGGGACTGCTCTACGAGCCGAAGGACTGGGATCGCCAGACCTCGTACAACACGATGTTCGGTCAGGGCCTCTCGTCGACGATCGTGCAGACCGCCGGAGTGTACCAGGCCATTGCGAACCATGGCGTCCGCGTGCCGCCCAGCGTCGTGAAGCAGTGCACGGATGCAGACGGGACGACGACCGAACCCGACCACGGCGACGAGGTCGAGGCGGTCTCCGAGGCGGCTGCCGCCGACGTCATGGCCATGCTCGAAACCGTGACCACGGAGGGCTGGTTCAAGGACCTCATCGCGATCCCCGGCTACCGCATCGCGGGGAAGACGGGCACCGCCGAGCAGGTCGATCCCGCCACCGGGCTCTACCGGACGGACTTCGTCCACTCGTTCGCGGGCATCTTCCCGGCAGATGATCCGCAGTACGTCGCGGTAGCATCGATTGCGTTCCCGACGGCGGGAGACGGCGGCGTCGCCGCGCTCACCGCGTTCCGGGCGGCTGCAGAGGCGACGATCCGCACGTTCCACATCCCGCCATCCACGGGGGAGTTCACACCGCTCCCCACCGAGTATTGATCACGCCCAGGAGGCCCGCACCCGTGAGTACCGGAGATGCCTTGAGCATTCGCCCGCACCAGCCCGTTCCCGTTCGGCTCGACGCGATCGCCGAGCGGTTCGAGCTGCGGGCATCGGGTCTGCCCGACGGCCTCGCGGTCACCGGCGTTTCGCTGGATTCGCGCGATGTGAGGCCGGGCGACCTGTACGTGGGCATGCCCGGCGCGCAGCGGCACGGGGCGGAGTTCGCGGCGCAGGCGGCCTCATCCGGGGCGGCCGCCATGCTCACGGACGCGGCGGGCGCCGATCTCGCGTCGGCGGCGGGGGCCCGGCTGCCGGTGCTCGTCGCCGAAGCGCACCCGCGCATCATCCTGGGCGACATCGCTGCGGTGGTCTACGGTACCGAGGGCTTCTCGGCGCGCACCTTCGGGGTCACCGGCACGAACGGGAAGACGAGCGTCGTGTACCTGATCGCCGAACTGCTCCGCGCGGCGGGAGTGACCGCGGGGCTCAGCTCCACGGCAGAGCGCAGGATCGGCGACGAGGTCATCGTCAGCAACCTCACGAGCCCCGAGGCGTCCGAACTGCACGGGCTGCTCGCGCGCATGGTCGAGGTCGGCGTCGAGGGTGTCGCGATCGAGGTCTCCGCGCAAGCCGTCGTGCGGCACCGACTCGACGGTCTGCGCTTCGACGTCGTCGCGTTCAACAACTTCTCCCAGGACCACCTCGACGAGTTCGGCGACCTGGAGACCTACTTCGCCGCGAAGCTCGCGCTCTTCTCGCCCGAGCACGCGGAGCGGGGCGTGGTGGTGGTCGACTCTGCATGGGGGCAGCGCATCGCGCGCGAGTCGCGCATCCCCGTGACGCGCCTCGCGACGGAGTACGGGCAGGATGCGGACTGGCACTTGGCGATCACTCGTCAGACGCTCGACGGCGTCTCCTTCGTGCTGCAGGGCCCGGAGGGCGCGCACTTCCGCGGAAGCGTGCCCGTGTTCGGCCGCTTCATGGCGGAGAACGCCGCGCTCGCACTGATCATGCTGCACGAAGCGGGAATTCCGATCGCGCAGGTGGCGGCGGGGCTCGAGCAGGGCCGCATCCCGGTGTACATCCCGGGCCGGCTCGAGCAGATCACCGAGAGCGGCAGCAGCGGCCCGCGGTTCTACGTCGACTACGGGCACACCCCGGGTGCGTTCGCGGCGATGCTCGACGCACTCGGCGAGGTCGCACCGGGGAGGATCATCTTCCTGTTCGGAGCCGATGGCGATCGCGACACCACGAAGCGCGAGGAGATGGGCAGGATCGCGGCAGCCGGTGCCGACACGGTCATCGTGTGCGACTACCACCCGCGCTCCGAGCCGCCGGAGGCCATCCGGGCGCAGCTGCTCGCCGGGGCTCGTTCGGCCCAGCACGCCGAGGTCATCGAGGAGGGCGACCCGCGCGCTGCGGTTCGACTCGCCATTTCGCTCGCCGATCCCGGTGACGTTATTCTGTATGCCGGTCCCGGACATGAGGATCATCAAGAAATCGCCGGCCGGTTCATCCCGTATTCGGCGCGTGACGAAGTTCGCGGTGCGCTCCGCGAGGCAGGATTGCTCCCGTGATTGCACTGACACTGGCCGAGATCGCGACCGCTGTGAACGGCCGCCTGATCCCCGGAGAGGACGGGTCGGGGCCCGAGACCGTGATCTCGGGCGAGTCGCAGACCGACTCGCGCGAGGTGAGCCCGGGGCACGTCTTCTTCGCGCGCCGCGGGGAGGAGACCGACGGCCACCGCTTCGCGGCGCGCGCGGTCGACGCCGGCGCCTCGCTGCTCGTCGTGGAGCGCGAGGTCGACGGACGCGTCGCGCAGATCGTCGTCGCCGACAGCACGGACGCGCTCGGCTCCCTCGCGACGGAGGTCGTGCGACGCGTGCGCGCGGCGGGCGGCCTCACGATCGTCGGCATCACCGGCTCGAACGGCAAGACGACCACGAAGAACCTCGTCGCGGCGATGGCGGAGCGCACGGGCCCGACGGTCGCATCGGCGAAGTCCTTCAACAACGAGGTCGGCGGCCCTGTGACGATGCTGCGGGTCACGCCCGACACGCAGACGCTCGTCGCCGAGATGGGAGCGAGCGGGGAGGGCGAGATCGCCCGGCTCACCGCCATGGCGCCGCCCCACATCGGCGTCGTGCTCACGGTCGGTCTCGCCCACGCGGGCGAGTTCGGAGGCATCGAGACCACGTTCCGCACCAAGAGCGAGATGGTGCGAGATCTGAGCGAGGATGCGATCGCGGTGCTGAATCGCGACGATCCGCGCGTCGCGCAGATGGCGGAGCTCACGCGGGCCCAGGTGCTCTGGTTCGGTCTCGGCGAGAGCGCCGATGTACGCGCCACCGATGTCGAGGCGTCGGCTTCGGGCACACGCTTCACGATCCACTCCGGCGGGGAGTCGCTGCCCGTCCGCTTCCGAGTGCTGGGCGAGCATCACGTCATGAACGCGCTCGCGGCTGCGGCCGTGGGCCGGGCGCTCGGCATCCCGCTCGCCGAGGTCGTCGCGACGCTCGAATCGGCAACGCTTGCAGCGCCGGGGCGCATGGAGGTGCTCGGGGGCCGCGACGGAGTCACCGTCATCAACGACGCCTACAACGCGAGCCCGGATTCGATGAGCGCGGCGCTGCGCACCCTTGCTCAGATCAGGAAGCCCGACGGTCGCTCGGTCGCCGTGCTGGGTGCGATGAGCGAGCTCGGCGAGTACTCCATCGAGGAGCACCGCCGGGTCGGCCTGCAGGCCGTGCGTCTGGGGATCTCGGAAATCGTGGTCGTCGGGCCCGAGGCGCGCCAGCTGCACATCAGCGCGATCAACGAGGGCTCCTGGGACGGGGAGAGCACCTTCTTCCCGTCGCAGGACGAGGCGTTCGACTATCTGATCGAGTCGCTTCGCGCCGACGACACGGTACTCGTGAAGTCGTCGAACGCTGCCGGGCTGCAGCGCCTCGGCGATCGCCTCGGGGAGGCGTTCGCATGATCGCCCTCCTCATCGCCGGCGGGTTCTCCCTGCTCTACTCGCTGCTCCTCACGCCGCTGTTCGTACGTGGCTTCAACCGACTGCGCTGGGGGCAGCCGATCCGCGTCGACGGCCCCAAGGAGCACGAGGTCAAGCGCGGCACCCCGACGATGGGCGGGCTCATCTTCCTCTCGGGGTCGGTGATCGCGTACTTCGTCGGCAAACTCGTGATGGGGGAGCAGCCCTCGCCGTCTGCGCTCCTCGTCATCCTCATGGCGGTGGGAGCCGGGCTCGTCGGCTTCATCGACGATTTCATGAAGACGCGGCAGCAGGCATCGGCAGGTCTCGGCGGCTGGGCGAAGATCGCCGGGCAGATCGTCATCGCCGTCTCCTTCGCGATTCTCGGCATTCAGTTCGCGAACGACGCGGGAATCACGCCGGTGTCGACGCACATCTCGGTCTTCCGGGATCTTCCCTTCGACTTCATGACGTTCGGGCCGATCATCGGCATCGGCCTCGTCATCATCTGGGTCATGGTGATCGTGACCGCGACCACGAACGCGGTGAACGTCACGGACGGGCTCGACGGACTCGCCGCGGGTGCGGCGATCTTCGCCTTCGGGGCATACCTCGTCATCGGGTTCTGGCAGGCCGCGCAGAGCTGCGTGAGCACCGCATCGGAACCGGGCTGCTACGAAGTCCGCGACCCGATGGACCTCGCGGTCATCGCCGCCGCGTTCCTCGGCGGCGTGGGCGGCTTCCTCTGGTGGAACACGAATCCCGCGCACGTCTTCATGGGCGACACGGGATCGATGGGCATCGGCGGCGCGATCGCAGCCCTCGCGATCGTCAGCCGCACCGAGGTGCTGCTGATCCTCATCGGCGGCCTCTTCATCATCGAAACGGGATCCGTGATCCTGCAGCGGCTGTACTTCAAGGTGACGCACGGAAGGCGCATCTTCCTGATGAGCCCGATCCATCATCACTTCGAGCTCGAGGGCTGGGCCGAGGTGACGGTGGTCGTCAGGTTCTGGATCATCGCTGCCCTCTTCGTGATCGCGGGAGTCGGAGCGTTCTACGGCGAATGGCTGCTGCAGCAGCCGTGATGGGAGCAGACGTGAACAGCAGCAGCGGAGACGCATCGATCTACGCGAAGCTCGTCGCGGACCGCGTCGAGGCGCTGACGAGCTGGCACCACGACTGGACGGGGCTCAGGGTCGCCGTGCTCGGGCTCGGCGTCACCGGATTCTCGGTGGCCGACACGCTCGCGGAACTGGGCTCCCGCGTGCGGGTGATCTACGGCTCTCCCGATCCGGAGCGCGAGCGCCTGCTCGACGTCATCGGAGCGGAGCGCTTCGTCGACGGCGACGACTCCGCTCAACTCGCCGACCTCGAGGCGTTCGATCCCGAGCTGGTCGTCGTCTCTCCCGGGTACCGCCCCGACCACCCGCTGACCGCATGGGCGAGCGCCCGAGACGTGACGGTCTGGGGAGACATCGAACTCGGGTGGCGACTGCGCGACAAGACCGGGCGGATCGCCGACTGGATCTGCATCACCGGCACCAACGGCAAGACGACGACGACCCAGCTCACGGCTCACATGCTCGCCGCCGGGGGCCTGCGCGTCACACCCGCGGGCAACATCGGAACGCCCATCCTCGACGCGCTCCGCGACCCGCAGGGGTACGACGCCATCGTCGTCGAACTCTCCAGCTTCCAGCTCGATCGGATGGGCGAGATCTCGCCGTACGCGAGCGCGTGCTTGAACTTCGCGGATGATCATCTCGACTGGCACGGCACCCCGGGGGCGTACTGGGCGGCGAAGGCGAAGGTGTACCGCAACACGCAGGTCGCCTGCGTCTACAACCGTGCCGACGCCGAGACCGAGCGGATGGTGGAGGCCGCCGACGTGGTGGAGGGCGCTCGTGCGATCAGCTTCGGGCTCGACACGCCGCCGAGCAGCGGGTTCGGCGTGGTCGAGGGGATCCTCGTCGACCGCGGGTATCACGCCGAGCGGCGCAGCGAGGCGTTCGAGCTCGTGACGGTCGATGAGCTCGCCGAACGCGGGATCGCCGCGCCCCACATGGTGCAGAACATCCTGGCAGCGAGCGCGCTCGCGCGTGCGCGCGGGGTCGAGCCGAGTGAGATCGCCCGCGCCGTGCTCTCCTTCGTGCCCGATCCGCACCGGGCGCAGCAGCTCGGCGAGATCCGCGGGCTGCGCTGGATCGACGATTCGAAGGCGACGAATGCGCACGCGGCGGACGCATCACTGCGCGCGCTGCAGGACGTCGTCTGGGTGCTCGGCGGCCTGCTGAAGGGCGTCGACATCGAGGAGCTCGTGCGCACCCATGCGATCCGGTTGCGCGGCGCCGTGGTGATCGGGGTCGACCGGGCCCCGGTTCTCGCCGCTCTCCGCCGTCACCTGGGGGAGCGACCGGTCGTCGAGATCGCCGATGCCGACATCGACGCCGACGGCATCATGGCGGCGGCCGTGGCACGGGCCCTCGAGATCGGCCACCCGGGCGATACGGTGCTGCTCTCGCCCGCGGCGGCGTCGATGGACCAGTTCGAGGGATACGGAGACCGCGGGAGACGCTTCCAGGCCGCGGTGCGAGAGTTGGAATGATGTCGGCGCGCACGAGCGAGAGCGAGTCGGGTCGCGCACCCGCACAGGCCCTGATACGGCTGGGCGGCATGCTGCGCATCGGCTCGGACCGCACGGTGATCGCGCTCTACACCATCACGTTCCTGCTGGTGGGGTTCGGCCTCATCATGGTGCTCTCGTCGTCCTCCATCACGTCGTACCTCGCCGATCAGGGATTCTTCGGCGGCTTCTGGCGCCAGGTCATCTTCGCCGTGATCGGCATTCCCCTGATGCTCGTCGCAGCCGCCATGCCGGTGACGTTCTGGAAGCGGTACGCGTGGGCGCTCTTCGGGCTCGGTATCGCACTCCAACTGCTCGTCTTCACCCCGCTCGGTTTCGAGGTCGCGGGCAACCGCAACTGGATTCAGCTCGGCGGCATCACGGCTCAGCCCTCGGAGGCGCTGAAGCTCGCGCTCGTGGTGTGGGTCGGCGCGGTGATGCAGCGCAAGGAGCCGCTGTACGGCCAGATGCGTCACGAACTGATCCCCGTCGTCATTCCCGGGGCCCTGATCGCGCTCGGCGTCGTGCTGCTCGGCAAGGATCTGGGAACCGTGATGATCATGGCGGCGCTGGTGTTCGGGGCCATGTTCTTCGGGGGCATGAGCTGGAAGACGCTCGGCGTGACCGCTCTCGGCGGAGCGCTGGCCGTCGCGTTCTTCGTGCTGTCGAGCCCGAACCGCATGGCGCGACTCCTGAGCCATGCCGGTGGAACGGACGATTACAGCGGCATCGACTGGCAGGCCACCCACGGCCTGTGGGCGCTGGCGGGCGGCGGCCTGTTCGGCGTCGGTCTCGGCAACTCGAAGGCGAAGTGGTCGTGGCTTCCGGCAGCCGACAACGACTACATCTTCGCGATCATCGGCGAGGAGCTCGGCCTGATCGGCGCCCTGCTCGTGGTCGTGCTGTTCATCGCGCTCACCGTGGTGATGCTGCGGCTCATCGTGCGAGCGAGGGATCGCTTCGGCCGTGCGGTCGTGGGGGGCGTGCTGGTCTGGATCGTCGGTCAGGCGTTCGTGAACATCGCCGTCGTCGTGGGGGTGCTGCCGGTGCTCGGCGTCCCGCTGCCGCTCATCAGCTCCGGCGGCACCGCGCTCATCGCGTGCTTGATCGCGATCGGAGTCGTGATCTCGATCGCGCGTGACGCCGCACAGCATCAGGAAGAGATGGGACTCGAATGACCAACTACCTGCTCGCGGGCGGCGGAACCGCCGGCCACGTCAACCCGCTGCTCGCACTCGCGGACCTGATCCGACGGGAGGAACCGGAGGCGGGCATCATCGTGCTCGGCACGCGCGAGGGACTCGAAGCGAGGCTCGTGCCGGAGCGCGGCTACGAACTGGCGCATATCGAACGTCTGCCCTTCCCTCGTCGCCCGAACGTCGCGGCGCTCCGCTTCCCGGCCCGCTTCGCCCGCGCGGTATCGCAGGTGCGGGCGCTGATTCGCGAGCGCGATATCGACGTGGTGGTTGGGTTCGGCGGCTACGCTGCAGCGCCCGCGTACCGTGCCGGCGCGCGTGAAAGCGTTCCCGTCGTGATCCACGAGGCGAACGCCAAGCCGGGAATGGCGAATCGCTGGGGTGCCAGGAGCACGCCGCACGTGGCCGTCACCTTCCCGGGCACGCCCATCGCGGGTGCGCGCGTCACCGGCATGCCGCTGCGGCCGGAGATCACGGGGCTGGATCGCGCTGCCCTGCACGCAGAGGCCCGCGCGCACTTCGGGCTCGAGCCCGACCGGCGCACGCTGCTGGTGACCGGCGGTTCGCTGGGTGCACGGGCACTCAACCGCGGCATCTCGGGGTCGGCCCGGGAACTGGTGGACGCCGGCGTACAGGTGCTGCACGTCTGGGGCGGGCTGACCGAGCTCGAGGATCCCGGCGTTCCCGGATATGTCGTGATCCCGTACTGCGACCGCATGGACCTCGCGTTCGCCGCCTGCGATCTCGCCGTGTCCCGCGCGGGCTCCACGACGGTGAGCGAACTCTCCGGTCTCGGCATTCCGTCCGTGCTCGTGCCGTACGCCGTCGGCAACGGAGAGCAGCGCTTCAACGCCGCCGGAGTCGTCGACGCGGGCGGAGCGCTGCTCGTCGCAGATGGCGATCTCACTCCCGGCTGGGTGCGCGATGCGCTCATTCCGCTCCTCGCCGACGGCGCGCAGCTCGAGGCGATGTCGCATCGTGCGCGCTCCGCGGGAACGCTGGATGGCACCGAACGCCTGTACGGGCTCGTCCGCGAGGCGATCGGCGCGGCCGCGAGCTGAGCCTCGCCCGCCGCGCAGCGCGTCCTCGCAGGCGGGCGGCTCGCCTCGCGGTACGCTTGACTGTCGATTCGTGCTGAGGAGGCGCCATGATCTATCCCGATCTCGAACTGGAGATCCCCCAAGAACTCGGGCAGGTCCACTTCGTCGGTATCGGCGGCTCGGGAATGAGCGGTATCGCCCGCATGATGCATCAGGCCGGCGTTCGCGTCACCGGATCCGACCGGAGCGCGAACTATTCGACCGACGCGCTCGTCGAACTCGGCATCCCCGTCTTCATCGGGCACGACGCTGCGAACGTCGGCGACGCCGACACGCTGGTCGTGACGGGGGCGCTCTGGACGGATAACCCGGAGTACCAGCGAGCGCTCGCCCGGGGCCTCCCGGTGCTCCACCGATCGCAGGCGCTGGCCTGGCTCTCGCGCGGTTCGCGGGTCGTCTCCGTCGCGGGGGCGCACGGCAAGACGACGTCGACGGGCATGGTGGTGACCGGGCTCCTGGGGCTCGGGGCCGACCCCTCCTTCGTGAACGGGGGCGTCATCGAGTCGCTCGGGGTGAGCTCGGGCACCGGTGCCGACGACCTCTTCGTGATCGAGGCGGATGAATCCGACAAGTCGTTCCTGCTCTACGACACGGCCGTAGCGCTCGTCACGAACGTGGACCCCGAGCACCTCGACTTCTACGGTTCGCGAGAGGCCTTCATGCAGGCCTTCGTCGATTTCATGCGGGGCGCGCGCGAGCAGATCGTGATCTCCGTGGACGACGCGGGAGCGCTCGAGGTGCTCGCCGCCCTGCGACAGCAGGGCGAACACGCTCCCGTGCGCACGTTCGGAGAGACGTCCGGGGCCGATGTCCGCATCGTCGAGATCGATGATTCGGGCCCGGTGCGCTTCGCGGTGGAGATCGACGGACGGCGGTACTCCGCGCAGCTGGCCGTGTACGGCAAGCACAACGCCGTCAATGCGGTGGGCGCCCTCGCGGTGCTCACCGGTCTCGGCTTCGAGCCCGAGGCAGCGCTCGAAGCGATCGCCGCGTTCGGGGGCACGAAGCGCCGCTTCGAGTTCCACGCCGAGGTGAACGGCGTGCGGGTGTACGACGATTACGCGCACCATCCGACCGAGGTGGCCGCGCTGCTCGACTCCGCGCGCGCCGTGGTCGGGGAGGGGCGGCTCATCGCGATCCACCAGCCCCATCTCTACAGTCGTACGCGGCTCTTCCATCAGGAGTTCGCCGAGGTGCTCGAGCGCGGTGCTGATCACACCGTCGTGCTCGCCGTCGATGGTGCGCGGGAGGACCCGGTACCGGATGTGACGGGAGCGCTCGTCTCGGACGACTTCGCAGACCCGGATCGCGTGGCGTACGTGCCCGAGTGGCAGGATGCCGCGGAGTATCTCGCGAGCATCGCCCGCCCGGGGGACGTCATGGTGACGATGAGCTGCGGCACGGTGTACCGCATCATCCCGCAGGTGGTCGGGGCGCTGCGCGAGCGGTTCGAGCTCGAGGCGCAGTGAAGCGCCCCGGCGGTTTCGATCGGACTCCGGACCGGCCGAGCCCGGAGACCGAGCCGCCGCGCTCCAGCGCGCAGCGGGACGTCTCCGAAGCCGCACCGACGCAGATCTCGCGGATGAGCCGGGTGCCGGTGCGCGAACCCGCGCCGGACGCGGAGCCGGCCGCGCCGGTCGCCGACCCGACGCCCGATGCCGCTCGCTTCTCCGATGAGCACCCGACCGTCGACCTCGGGTCGATCGATGAACGGCCTCGGCCGGGAATCGAGCGATTCCGGGGGAGAGCGCAGGACCCCGTGCGCGAGGCGGAGCGGCGATTGGCGGCCGCCGCCCGCGAGCGCAAGCGGCAGGCCCGGCGCGAGCGGCGTCGGTTCTCGGCGGAGGCGCGCGGGCGACGGCGGCGGTGGATCATCGTGCTCGCCGCGGTCGGCGCGCTCGTGCTGTTCGTCGCGGCGGTCGTGTTCACCCCCCTCATGGCGGTTCGAGAAGTCGAGGTGTCGGGTGTCGAGAGCGTGAACGCGGGCGACGTGAAGCGGGCGCTCGAGCGGTTCGAGGGCCGCCCGCTCGCGTTGATCGACGACGCCGAGGTGCACCGCGCCCTGGAGCCGTTTCCGGTGATTCAGCGCTACGCCGTGGAGCGCGTTCCCCCGCACACGCTCGTGGTGCGGATCGAGGAACGTGTGCCGGTGATCTCGGTCGCCGGTGCAGAAGGCGTCGAACTGTACGACGCCGCCGGCGTGCTGCTCGGCGCAGCGGACACCGCTCCGGCGGGCGTCCCCCTCGGGTCGGGGGCGCTGACGGACCTCAGCTCCGCCGCGTTCCGCTCGGCGTCGCGTGCGCTCCGCGACATGCCCTCCGATCTGCGCGGGCAGATCATCGCCGCGAGTGCGACGAGTGCGCAGGACGTCCAGTTCACACTCGCGAGCGGCATCACCGTGGTCTGGGGCGACGCCGACGACAGCCGCCGGAAGGCGGTGGTGCTGCAGGCAATGCTCTCCTCTCTCGCCGACCAGTCCGTGGAGCGCATCGACGTCTCGGCGACCGAAGCGCCCGTATTCGAGTAGGCGAGCGGCCTTCTTTCGCCGAGCGCGCGGCGTGTCAGGCGTGGCCCGGTGCCTTCGGCCCATACGGTGGTGCGCAGGAAATGTATACGGCGATACTAACTCTTAACCTTAAGTAGAGGTTGAAGGTTAGGGGCGGAGGAAGCACGTGTCAGCGAACCAGAACTACCTTGCGGTGATCAAGGTCGTCGGCGTCGGCGGCGGCGGAGTGAACGCGGTCAATCGAATGATCGAGCTCGGGCTGCGCGGCGTCGAGTTCATCGCCGTCAACACCGATGCGCAGGCCCTGCTCCTCAGCGACGCCGACGTGAAGCTCGACGTCGGTCGTGAGCTCACCAGGGGCCTCGGCGCCGGAGCCGACCCCGAGGTCGGGCGACGCGCCGCAGAAGACCACGCGGAGGAGATCGAGGAGGCGCTCGCGGGTGCGGACATGGTGTTCGTCACGGCGGGCGAGGGCGGCGGCACCGGCACCGGAGCCGCGCCTGTCGTGGCGCGCATCGCCAAGTCCATCGGCGCGCTGACGATCGGCGTGGTCACGCGCCCCTTCAGCTTCGAGGGCAAGCGACGCGCAGCGCAGGCCGATTCGGGTGTGCACACGCTCCGCGAGGCGGTCGACACGCTGATCGTGGTTCCCAACGACCGCCTGCTCGACATCAGCGAGCCCGGCATCAGCATGATCGAGGCGTTCGCGGCGGCCGATCAGGTGCTGCTCGCCGGCGTATCCGGCATCACCGATCTCATCACCACCCCGGGCCTGATCAACCTCGATTTCGCAGACGTGAAGTCGGTCATGCAGGGGGCGGGGGCCGCGCTCATGGGCATCGGATCGGCTCGGGGCGCGGATCGCGCCATCAAAGCCGCCGAGCTCGCCGTCGCCTCTCCGCTGCTCGAGGCGTCCGTCGAGGGGGCGCATGGCGTGCTGCTGTCGATCCAGGGCTCCTCGAACCTCGCCTTGAGCGAGATCTACGAGGCCTCGACGCTGGTGCAGGACGTCGTGCACCCCGAGGCGAACATCATCTTCGGCACGGTGATCGACGACACACTCGGCGACGAGGTGCGCGTCACGGTGATCGCCGCCGGCTTCGACGATGAGACACCCGCCCCGGCGCCGAACCCGGAGCGCGGTCGGCGCGGCAGCCACGTGGAGAGTCTCGACGAGGTCGCAGCTCCCGCGGCGGTCGGCGGCTCGGCAGCCGGCGCCGCGTACACCGGCCTCGCGTCGGCGGGCGACTCGGGGTCGAAGAATCCGCCGACCGGGCAGTTCGGCGAGGTGCTCTCGAACCCGCCCGTCGAGGCGCAGATCTCCGACCCGGCCTTCGACGGCGATGACGACGACGATCTCGACATTCCCGAGTTCCTGAGGTAACTCGCATGAGCGAAGTCAGCGACGCGGCGTTCCCCGGACTGAGCAATCGACTGCTGCGCGTGCGTTCCGGAATCGAGGAGGCGTGCCGTGGCGCGGGGCGCAGCCCCGAGGAGGTCGAGCTGATCGTCGTCACCAAGTTCCATCCCCCGGAGCTGATCTCGGCGCTCGCGGCCCTCGGGGTGCGGGACGTGGGCGAGAACCGGCATCAGGAGGCGCAGGCGAAGGCCGAAGCGCTCGCGGACCTCGATCTGCGGTGGCACTTCGTCGGACAGCTCCAGACGAAGAAGGCCCGGCAGGCCGCGCGCTACGCGCACGCGATCCATTCGGTCGACCGCGAGCGCCTGGTCGACGCGATCGCCGACGACGACCGGACGATCGACGTCTTCCTGCAGGTCAACCTCACGGACGATCCGGCGCGCGGGGGAGTCGCTCCCACGGAGCTCGAGCGGCTCGCCGAGCACACCCTCGGCGCCGCCGCGCTCCGCCTGAGGGGAGTCATGGCCGTAGCGCCGCTGGAGGAGCCGGCCGCCTCCGCCTTCGAACGCCTCGCCGGATACTCGGAACGCGTTCGAGCCATCGCGCCGCACGCCGACGCTATCTCAGCGGGCATGACGCACGATTTCCCGGAAGCCATCGCAGCGGGCGCGACACACCTCCGGATCGGCAGCGCAATCACGGGGAAACGCCCGGAGCCCCGGTAGTCTCGAACCACCGCACCGTTGGGAGAAAACATGAGCAACCCGCTGAAGAAGACCATGGTGTTCCTGGGCCTCGCCGAGGAAGACCTCGACGCCCAGAATGCCGAGTCGGCGAAGCCGGCGGCCCCGCGCGCTGCGCAGACCGCGCCGGCACCGAAGCCGGAAGCAGCACGACCGCCCGCCCAGCGCGCTGCCGTCACGCCGCTCCGCCGTGTCACCCCCACGCAGCAGCCGTCGTCGCAGCCGATGAACGAGATCCTCACCGTGCACCCGACCGCGTACGCGGACGCGCAGACGATCGCCGAGAGCTTCCGCGACGGCATCCCCGTGATCGTCAACGTCTCTCGGATGACCGACGGCGATGCGAAGCGACTGATCGATTTCGCGAGCGGCCTGACGATGGGACTCAGCGGTCGCATCGAACGCGTGACGAGCAAGGTGTTCCTCCTGTCGCCCGAGCACATCGAGACCGGCAGCGACCTCTCGCAGAAGAACGACAGCGGATCGTTCTTCGTAGCTCCGTCGGCCTGAGCGTGGAGATCGTCGCAGCGATCGCTTTCATTCTTCGGCTGGCTCTCCGGATCTTAACGTTCGTGCTGTGGGCGAGATTCGTGCTCGACTGGGTCACCGTGCTCAATCGGCAGTTTCGGCCGAGGGGGGTCTGGGCTGTTCTCGTAGAACTCGTGTACACGATCACGGATCCGCCGATCCGCATGTTCCGGAAGATCTTCCCGCCGATTCGGATCGGTCGCGTGGCTCTCGATCTCGGGTGGCTGCTGACGATGATCTCGTGCTTGATACTGATCGCGATCCTCTCCGCCTGGTAACCGTGACCGGCGCATCTGCGCGAACCCGACTTTATTTGCTAGCGTTGTTCTAGACCACGGCAGTGGTCCCGAAGCGAAAGAGACGTAACGATGGCCTTGACTCCCGAAGATGTCGTGAACCAGAAGTTCACGATCACCAAGTTCCGCGACGGATACGATCTCGATCAAGTCGATGATTTCCTGGACACGATCGTCGAGGAGCTCCGTCAGCACGAGCAGGAGAAGGCCGAGCTGCGCGCCCAGATCGACGAGCTGACCGAGAAGCTCGCTGCAGCCGAGTCGGGTTCCGGTTCCGCCGACCCCAGCGCGCAGGAGAACGCCGAGTCCGAGGGTGCTGCATCGGAGCAGACGATCGTGGTCGAGGCACCGGCACCGGCACCGCAGCAGACGGCGCCCGCGCAGAGCCAGGCGGTCGCCGAGAGCGGCGCAGTGCCGCAGCCCGACGCTGTGAAGTCGAGCGCGATGCTGCAGCTCGCCCTCGAGCTGCACGACAAGCACGTCCACGAGGGCGAGGCGACACGCGACAAGCTGATCTCCGAGGCGGAGGCCAAGCGCGACCAGATGATCCAGGACGCGGAGCGCACTGCGAAGCAGCTCGTCGATGAGGCGCAGAAGCAGCGGTCCGAGGAGCTCCGCCAGCTCGGCGAAGAGCGCAGCGACCTCCAGTTCAAGATCAAGGACCTGCGTCAGTTCGAGAGCGAGTACCGCTCGACGCTGCGGTCGTACATTCAGTCTCAGCTGCGCGGTCTCGACGGTTCGCCCGAGCCCGCCGGCGCGCCCGACGGTCTGCAGTAACCGGGAGCGTGAGCGACGCTTCTCAGTCGAGCGCGGAAGCCCCACCGAGATCGCGACGCCGAGCACTGGTGCCGCTGCTCCTAATCGGAGTGGCGGCGGCAGTGTTCGCGTCCGATCAGCTCGTCAAGAATTGGGTGGTCGATCACCTGGTCGAAGGACACACCGTGCCCGTCTGGGGGGAGTTCCTCCGCTGGCACTTCGTACGCAACCCGGGCGCAGCATTCTCGTTCGCGACGGGTTCGACCTGGATCTTCACGATTCTCGCGGCCGCGGTCGTCATCGTCATCCTGTGGCAGATCAGGCGGCTGGGGTCGGTTCCGTGGGGGCTCTTCCTGGGCCTGCTGCTCGGAGGCGTGCTGGGCAATCTCACGGATCGGCTGACGCGGGAGCCGGGTTTTCCCCAGGGGCACGTCATCGACTTCATCTCGACGCCCTGGATGTGGCTGGGGTTCTCCGAGGCGATTTACAACATCGCCGACATCGCCATCGTGTCCGGCATGATCCTGTTCGTGGTGATCTCGCTCCTGGGTCTGCACATCGATGGTCGCCCCCGGGAACGCTCCCGCGCAGAACCGGCCGGAGAGCACGATGGAACGGCGTAGCCTGCCCGTCCCCGACGGCCTCGTCGGGGATCGCGTCGATGCTGCACTCGCCAAGCTGCTCGGGTTCTCGAGGAGTTTCGCGGCTGAGATCGCTGCCGACGGCGGCGTGCATCTCGATGGGCGTGAACTCGGCAAGTCCGATCGTCTGACGGCGGGCGGTTGGTTGGAAGTGGCCTGGCAGGAGAAGCGCGGTCCCGAAGTCGTTCCGGTCGTGCTTCCCGAGCTCGGCATCATTCATGATGATGACGACATTCTCGTCATCGACAAGCCCGCCGGCGTTGCGGCGCACCCGTCGCTCGGGTGGCAGGGGCCCACGGTGCTCGGCGCGCTCGCGGGTGCGGGGTACCGCATCGCGACCTCCGGACCGGCCGAACGGCAGGGGATCGTGCATCGCCTCGACGCGGGCACGAGCGGGCTCATGGTCGTCGCGAAGAGCGAACACGCCTACAGCGAGCTCAAGCGCGCGTTCAAGGATCGCGAGGTCGACAAGATCTATCACGCCGTGGTGCAGGGGCATCCCGATCCGTTCGCCGGGACGATCGAGGGAGCGATCGGCCGGCATCCCGGGCACGAATGGAAGTTCGCGGTGACGCGTGACGGAAAGCCGTCGGTGACGCATTACGAGACGCTCGAGGCCTTCCCGTACGCATCACTGCTCGAGATACGACTCGAAACCGGTCGCACGCATCAGATCCGTGTGCACATGTCGGCGCAGCGCCACCCGTGCGTCGGCGACAGCATGTACGGCGCGGACCCGACGCTCTCCGAACGACTGCAGCTCTCCCGGCAGTGGCTGCACGCGAAGCGTCTCGGCTTCAGGCACCCGGGCACCGGTGAACCGGTGCAGTTCGAGAGCGGATACCCGGCTGATCTGCAGCACGCCCTCGACGTGCTCGACGCCTGACCCGCACAGGGTCACTGCTTCGCGCGCACCTGCATGCTGAAGTTGCCGCGGTTCGTGGCGTAGACGCGAACGCCGCTGACGCGCCGGTCGCGTGCCGACTGAGCCGTGAGCCGTGAACGGTCCCCGCTCGTCCTCCGATCGGCGAACAGCACGGTCCAGGCGTCGACCCGCTCGCCGCGATAGCGTCGCAGCAACTCGTGCGGCAGTACGAACCGGTACCTGGGTGCCGGCGCGTCGCGCGGAGCGTCGCCAGTGGCAGGGGCCGGGGGAGCGAGCCGCCCGGGAACGGCCGCCGCCCGTCCCCGCTTGCGCCCGGAGAGGAGCAGGGTCGCCCGCGGACGATCGCGGAGGAGGAGATCGGCGGCCAGGCGGCTGGCCCCGCGCACGGCGCGCCGCGTGATGACGGGCCGCAGCAGGCGGTAGACGCGGTCGGCGAGACGCACCCGCAGCCCGGCCCCGGCCTTCCGAGACGGCGCGTCTTCGTGCGCGGCGTGTACGGTGACCGTCAATTCGATGCCGCCCGGAACGGCGCGCGTTCCGGTGACCACTCCGGTGTGCTCGAGCAGTTCCGCCGCGCGGATCAGCGCGTCGAGCCCTGCGACGTCGCCCGCCCGGATCAGTTCGACCTTGCGTCGATCTGTGGGATGCGCGATGCGGGCGTCGGTCCCGGAGGGGAGGAGGTCGTGGAGGAAGTCGCGATGCAGCGCGACCCATCGGGCGCGCTGTGCATCGTCCATGGAGAGCCAGCGCTTCGGCGCGTAGAAGCGCAGGCCCTTGCGGCCGAAGAACTGGCGCACGAGGGCGAGGCGGTCATCAGGATCGGCGACTCCCTCGAGCAGCGTCTCCGCGATGCGCCGGCACGACGAGACGTAGTTGTCCGGGTCGATGCGCTGCCCGGAGATGTTGCGTCCGTCGTCGCGCAGTGCGATGAAGTAGAGCGGACCTGCGCCGCAGAACATGATGCGCCGGGCCTCGATGTAGGCGCGGGTGACGAAGATACCGTCTTCGAGACGCACTCGGCCCTCGGGGAATCGCAGACCGATTCGCTCGAGCATGGCGCGCCGGAAGAGCTTCTGGGGCGAGAGGGTCTCCATCGCCCGGGCGAGTTCGATCGGTCCTTCCGGATGCCGCTCGAAGAGAGCCTGCACCTGCCGCCCGCCGGTGCCCTCGAAGCGCGGAATGACGATGTCGGCGTCGTGCTCCTCGGCCTGCGCGACCATGAGACGCAGCGCCTCCGGCGCAATCGTGTCGTCGGCATCCATGAACAGGACGTACGTGCCCTGCGCGCGTTCGAGTCCGCGATTGCGGGGCATCCCCGGCCAGCCGCTGTTGGGCTGGTGCACGACGGTGACGCGGGGGTCGGCGGCCGCGAACCGGTCGAGCTCGGCTCCGGAGCCGTCCGTCGATCCGTCATCGATCGCGATGACCTCGAACGACTGCAGATCCTGCGCCAGGATCGAATCGAGCGTGCCGGTCAGGTACGGCATCGAGTTGTATACGGGAATCACGACGCTCACGATGGGCGCGGTCTCGGTCACGGTCTCTCCTCGAAGTCGGGCGCGCTCGTCACGACGGGGCCGGCCATCGGTCGAGCAGCATCTCTCGCTCACACTACCCCCGCCCACGCTGAGCATACTGCCGCCGAAGCCCGGGGAGACGCGTCGTCGCGCTGCCGCCTCCCGGGGTCATGGCTCAGTCGACTTGGATAAGGTGGACGGGCATGAGGCAGGAAACGGAGAGTCAAGCGAGTTCGGCGCACTCGATCTCCGGCAGGATCGAGTACTTCGATGTGCTGCGGTGCGTCGCGATCGTCGCCGTGGTGATGATCCACGCGGGCATCACGGAGTGGCACGCGATCACCGTCGATTCTCCGCGCTGGGATGCGCTGACGTGGGTGAACAGCGCGCTGCGATTCTCAGTGCCGATCTTCTTCATGATCTCGGGCGCGCTGTTCCTCGATCCGGCGAAGCCGATCTCCTGGCGCGCCCTGTTCACGCGACGGATACCACGTCTCCTGATCGCGTACGCGGTGTGGTCGCTCGCATACGCCTCACTCGCCGTCTACGGCCCGGCCGGCGGGGGAGACCTCGAGGAGTTCGTCACGGCCGCCGTGACCGGGCACTTCCATCTGTGGTTCCTGCTCGCGCTCATCGGCCTGAATCTCGGGACCCCGATTCTTCGGAGGATCGTCGAGGACCGGCGCGTCGCCTGGTACTTCATCGCGCTCGCCGTGCCCTTCACGGGTGTGCTTCCGCTCCTCACGGGGCTCCCGGTGGCGGGCGAGCTGTTGAGCGACGTCCTCGGCGCGATGCGGTTCGATCTCGTACTCGGATACGCCGGGTACTTCGTCCTCGGGCATCTGCTGCACACGGCCGCAGTGCGCCGCGGGGCTCTGATCGGGTGGGGCGCCGCGGCGCTGCTCGGCATCGCGGTCACCTTCCTCGGGACGACCATGGAGTCGGGCGGGGCCGGCGAGACGGATGAACGCTTCTTCGATTTCACCGCGTTGAACGTCGCGGTGGTCGCCGTCGCCGTGTTCATCGCAGCGAAGGCCTGGGGCGACGCGCATCGCCTCTCCGCAGGGTGGGCCCGCATCATCGGGATCGTCGCCGGAGCTTCGTTCGGCATCTACCTCGTGCACCCCTTCTTCCTGTTGGTGCTGCGACAGTTCGGGGTGACGACGGAGACCGCTCCACCGCTCGCCGGGGTCGCGCTGGTCACGGCGCTCGCGTTCGTGCTCAGCCTCGGCGCGTCGCTCCTGCTGCGCGCGATTCCGCGCCTCCGCGGGGTACTCGCCTGAACGCGATCGCGCCGCTCGGGGAGTACGCTTGATGAGCGGCGAAAGGGGCTTCATCCGTGTCTGAATCCGACGGTTTCGTTCATCTGCACGTGCACAGCGAGTACTCGATGCTCGACGGCGCGGCGCGCGTCGGTCCGCTCATGGAGGCTGCGGCCGCTCAGAACATGCCGGCGATCGCGGTGACCGACCACGGCAACACGTTCGGCGCGTTCGACTTCTGGAGGCAGGCGAAGGATCACGGCCTCAATCCCATCATCGGGATCGAGGCCTACCTCACTCCCGGGACGCACCGCTCGGACAAGTCGCGCGTGCGGTGGGGCGACGGCGGCGGCGACGACGTGTCGGGGGCCGGCGCATACACGCACATGACGATGCTGTCGGAGACGACGCAGGGCATGCACAATCTGTTCCGTCTCTCGAGCTACTCATCGCTCGAGGGGTACTACTTCAAGCCGCGCATGGATCGCGAGCTGCTGCAGACCTATGGTGCGGGCATCATCGCGACGACCGGCTGCCCGTCCAGCGAGATCCAGACGCGCCTGCGCCTCGGGCAGTACCAGGAGGCGCGGCAGGCCGCGGCCGAGTTCCAGGACATCTTCGGCAAGGAGAACTTCTTCTGCGAGCTGATGGACCACGGGCTCGAGATCGAGCGACGCGTGCAGACCGACCTCATCAAGATCGCGCGTGATCTGTCGATCCCGCTCGTCGCCACGAACGATCTGCACTACGTGCACGAGAGCGATGCGGAGGCGCACTCGGCGCTGCTCTGCGTGCAATCGGGATCGCGTCTCGACGACCCCAACCGCTTCCAGTTCAGCGGTTCCGGGTACTACCTGAAGACGGCTGCGGAGATGCGCCACATCTTCCGCGACTTCCCCGAGGCGTGCGACAACACGCTGCTCATCGCGGAGCGGTGCGACGTCGAGTTCAACACCTCGGCGAACTACATGCCGCGATTCCCGGTTCCGCAGGGGGAGACCGAGGACAGCTGGTTCGTGAAAGAGGTCGAGGCGGGGCTCCACTACCGGTACCCCTCGGGGATTCCTGATGCCGTGCGCAAGCAGGCCGAGTACGAGATCGGCGTCATCACGCAGATGGGGTTTCCCGGGTACTTCCTCGTCGTCGCCGACTTCATCAACTGGTCGAAGAACAACGGAATCCGTGTGGGCCCGGGTCGAGGCTCGGGCGCCGGATCGATGGTCGCCTACGCGATGCGCATCACGGACCTCGACCCGCTGCAGCACGGCCTGATCTTCGAACGGTTCCTCAACCCCGATCGCGTGTCGATGCCCGACTTCGACGTCGATTTCGATGATCGCCGCCGCGGCGAGGTCATCAAGTACGTGACGGAGAAGTACGGCGACGAGCGCGTCGCCCAGATCGTCACGTACGGCACCATCAAGTCGAAGCAGGCGCTGAAAGACGCGTCGCGCGTGCTGGGGTTCCCCTTCGGCATGGGCGAGAAGCTCACGAAGGCCATGCCGCCGGCGGTCATGGCGAAGGACATCCCGCTCTCGGGCATCACGGATGAGAAGCATCCTCGGTACAAGGAGGCCGCCGAGTTCCGCACGGTGCTCCAGGAGGACCCCGAGGCGAAGACGGTCTACGAGACGGCGCTCGGCCTCGAGGGCTTGAAACGCCAGTGGGGCGTGCATGCTGCGGGGGTCATCATGTCGAGCGATCCGCTCATCGACATCATCCCCCTGCAGAAGCGCGAGCAGGACGGCCAGATCGTCACGCAGTTCGACTACCCGACCTGCGAGGGCCTCGGCCTCATCAAGATGGACTTCCTGGGGCTTCGCAACCTCACGATCATCTCGGACGCGCTGGAGAACGTGCGCTTGAACCGTGGCGAGGAGCTCGACCTGGAGCGTCTCGAGCTCGACGACGCGGCCTCCTACGAGCTCCTGGCGCGCGGAGACACGCTCGGGGTCTTCCAGTTGGACGGCGGCCCGATGCGCGGGTTGCTGCGACTCATGAAACCCGACAACTTCGAGGACATCTCGGCGGTGCTGGCGCTGTACCGACCCGGGCCGATGGGCGCCGACTCGCACACGAATTACGCGCTGCGCAAGAACGGGCTGCAGGCGATCACTCCCATTCACCCCGAGCTCGAGGAACCGCTGCAGGACATCCTCTCGACGACGTACGGTCTCATCATCTACCAGGAGCAGGTGATGTCGATCGCCCAGCGCGTCGCAGGGTTCTCGCTCGGCCAAGCCGACATCCTGCGCCGCGCGATGGGCAAGAAGAAGAAGTCGGAGCTCGACAAGCAGTACGCGGGTTTCTCCGGCGGCATGAAGGAGCGCGGATTCTCCGACGCTGCGATCAAGGCGCTCTGGGACATACTGCTTCCGTTCTCGGATTACGCGTTCAACAAGGCGCACTCGGCCGCGTACGGCGTGGTGAGCTATTGGACGGCGTACCTGAAGGCCCACTATCCGGCCGAGTACATGGCCGCGCTGCTCACGAGCGTCGGCGACTCGAAGGACAAGCTCGCGATCTACCTGAACGAGTGCCGACGCATGGGCATCAAGGTGCTCCCGCCCGCCGTGAACGAGTCGTTCGCGAACTTCTCCGCAGTGGGGTCCGACATCAGGTTCGGCCTCGGGGCGATCCGCAATGTCGGCACGCACGTCGTCGACGCGGTGCGCGAGGCGCGCGACGCGAAGGGACGATTCGAGTCGTTCCACGACTACTTGAAGAAGGTCTCGCTCTCGGCACTGAACAAGCGCACGACGGAGTCCCTCATCAAGGCGGGCGCGTTCGACGGCCTGGGCGGAACCCGGCGCGCGCTCGTCGAGATCCACGAACCCGCGATCGAGAGCGCCGTGAAGGAGAAGCGCGATGCCGAGAACGGCAACGTGGGGTTCGACTTCGACAGTCTCTTCGCCGAGGCGGCCGAGGCGCAGGGCGAATCATCGGAGACGGTGTCCCAGGTCCCCGATCGGCCGGAGTGGACGAAGAAGGACAAGCTCTCGTTCGAGCGCGAGATGCTCGGTCTCTACGTCTCCGACCACCCCCTCCGCGGACTCGACGCCGCTCTGGCCAAAGAGGCCAGCGCCACAGTGCAGCAGATCACGAACCCGGATGCGAGCGCGAGCTTCGACGGCGAGATCGTCACGGTCGCAGGCCTGCTGACGAGCGTGCAGCACCGCACCGCCAAGTCGGGCAATCTCTACGGGATGGTCACGATCGAGGATTTCACCGGCGAGGTGCAGGCGCTGTTCATGGGGAAGTCCTATCAGGAGTTCGGCAGCATGCTGCAGCCGGACAGCGTGGTCGCTCTGCGCGGCAAGCTCAACGCGCGCGATGACGGCATGTCGATGCACGCGTACGGCGTAAAGCCCATCGACGTCTCCGCCCAGGAGGACGCATCGACGCTCACCATCTCGTTCGCCGACGCGCGGGCCACGGAGAAGCTGATGGAGGAGCTGAAGGACACGCTGTCGCGCCACCGCGGCGACAGCGAGGTGAGGATCAACCTCCTCACCTCCACCTCGATCCGGGTGTTCGAGCTCGCGCAGCAGGTCCGCATCACCGCGGACCTCTTCGGCGAGTTGAAAGGACTGCTCGGGCCGCGGTGCCTGCTCCCGGTCGAGGATCTCGTGTAACGTCGCTGCAACGACGGCGGAGTAGGGTGGGCGTATGAGTGAGACGCAGCAGCAGATCATCCGTGCCCTTGATGTCAGTGCCGATATCGTCCCCGAACACGAACTCGAGCGCCGCATCGCCTTCCTCGTCGACTACGCGCGTTCGGTCCCGGGTGCGCGCGGCTATGTTCTCGGCATCTCAGGCGGGCAGGACTCGTCGCTCGCCGGCCGACTGGCTCAGATCGCCGTCGAGCGGCTGCGTGCGGAGGGGCGGGAGGCGACGTTCGTCGCGGTTCGCCTCCCGCACGGCGTGCAGCACGATGAGGACGACGCTCAGCTCGCGCTGTCCTTCATCGAGCCCGACGAATCGGTCACCGTCGACATCGAGCCGGCGACCACGGCAATGGCGGATGCCGTAGCCGCATCCGGGTCTCCGATCACGGATTTCAACCGCGGCAACGTTAAGGCGCGCATGCGCATGATCGCGCAGTACGCGATCGCGGGCGACCGCGGCCTCCTCGTCATCGGAACCGATCATGCGGCGGAGGCCGTCACCGGCTTCTTCACGAAGCACGGAGACGGGGCCGCAGATGTGGTTCCGCTCGGTGGTCTCACGAAGAGTCAGGGCGCCGCTCTGCTGCGCGAGCTCGGTGCGCCCGATCGGCTGTGGCAGAAGGTTCCCACGGCCGACCTGCTCGATGACGAGCCGGGTCAGTCGGACGAATCCAGCCTCGGCGTGACGTACCGCGAGATCGATGACTATCTCACCGGGAACACGGTGGCACCCGAATCCGTTGAGAACCTCGAGCGCCGATACCGCGCGACGGAGCACAAGCGCCGTCCTCCCGTCGCTCCCGGCGACGAGTGGTGGGTATCGGCAGAGGGGGAGTGATGACTACGACATATGTACTCGCAGGCGGATGCTTCTGGTGCCTCGACGCGGCGTACCGCGCGCTGAACGGGGTGACGGAGGTCGTCTCCTGCTACACGGGGGGCGACACGGCGCAGCCGAGCTACGAGCAGGTCTGCACGGGACGTACCGGCCACGCCGAGGCCGTCGCCGTGACGTTCGATCCGGAGACGATTCCGAGCGACGTGATCCTCGACGCGTTCTTCACGATGCACGACCCCACTCAGCTGAATCGTCAGGGCAATGACGTGGGAACGCAGTACCGCTCGGCGATGTTCCCGGCCGATGACGCCCAACGCGAGGCGTTCGAGGCTGCTCGGAGGCGCGCTGCCGAACTCTGGCCCGGGGAGATCGTGACGACGATCGAACCGCTGGGCGAGGTGTTCCCCGCTGAGGAGTATCATCAGGATTTCTTCGCGAAGAACCCGACGCAGGGCTACTGCCTCGCAGTGGCGGTGCCGAAGGTGAACAAGGTGCGCGCCTCGTTCTCGCAGTACTTGCGATAAGTCCGCTATCGAGGGCGACCGCCTGCGCAGCGAAGCCGGTGAAGCAGGCGTTCACTGGAGATCGCGGTCGATCTCGGGAGCCCCGGCATCGGATTCGGTGTCGGGGCTCTGCTGCGTCTCCGCGGCGGCAGCAGCGCCGGCCCACCCGTGGGGCAGCGCATCATCCGCCGGTTCCCCGAAAGTCTCCTGGCTCCCCACGGCTTCAGGCGCGGAGGCTGTCCGCTTGGTGAACGAGCTCACGCCCCAGCGCAGGTCGTGCCCGAGGGCATCGGCTTCGATCTCCACCGCCGTGCCCGACTTCTCTTCGGTCTCCCACTTGCGCACGCGCAGCCGGCCGTGCACGATCACGCGTTCACCTTTCGCGAACGAGGCGCCGGCATGCGCAGCCAGGCTGCGGAAGGCGTTGATCGTGACCCAGTTGGTCTCGCCGTCGATCCACTGCTTTTGCTCGGGGTTGAACTTCCGCTCCGTGCTCGCGAGACGGAAGGTGCAGAATGTCGCCTTGCCCGGGGACGTGATCGTGCGCGGGTCGGTCGCGATCGTGCCGACAACGGTGAGAATGATGGACATGGTGCGCTCCTTCGTCGTGCCCCTGCGGGCGCTGTACTGGGTGACCGGGCGGATCGTGCCGTGCGGAGTCCGATCCGCCCGTTCGTCTCCAGCATGCGTCGCCCGACGGCTCGGGCGCCGCGGCCGCGGGTGATCTGTGGAACGAGGCGGCAGCAGACGCCTCAGCCCGTGGTGTGAGCGGGGATCCTTCGCCGTCACATGCGCCCCGAGCTCGCCGTCTGCGGTGCCTCGGGGACCGCCAGGGTTCTTCCCGCCGACATTGCGTACACTGGGCGAGTGCCTGCTGCCCTGACCCCTCGTCGTCGTTCCGCCGCTCTCGCATCCATCGCCCTCGGCCTCAGCGCTGCGCTGCTCACCGGCTGTGCGCTGCTCGAAGGTCCGAGCCCCGAGGTTCCCGAGCGCACCGAGACGGCGGCGCCCGAAACCGCTCCGGAGTTCATTCCGGATGGGAGCGCGGAAGACAACCTGCCGTACTTCACCGAGGTGCTGCGCTCGTTCAGTGCGGGATCGGAGCCCGTGCAGGGTGCGCCGATCGTGCAGGCCGTCGCGGAAGCCGGGTTCGACAAGACGGCGATGCAGGTGAGCTTCGATCAGAGCAAGACGAGTCTTCCCGCCGACAACATCTTCGTATCGGTGCGCATCGGATCCGACTGCCTGATCGGCCAGGTGGTGGCGGAGGATCGCAGCTTCGTCGCGAAGAACATGCCCGCGGTCGGCCCCGCAGGAGACATCTGCCTGATCGGTGAAACGGCGCCGATCGGCTGAGACGCCGCCTGGGCGGTAGAGTGGTGGCGATCCGCAACCCATCATTCCAATAAGGGAGTTCGGGGCGCCTGTGCGCCCGAGTGTGTATATGGCTGAGTACATTTACCAAATGGTTCGCGCGCGCAAGGCGCACGGCGACAAGGTGATCCTCGACGATGTGACCATGGCGTTCCTTCCGGGCGCGAAGATCGGCGTGGTCGGTCCGAACGGTGCTGGCAAGTCGACGATTCTGAAGATCATGGCCGGCCTCGACACGCCGTCGAACGGCGAAGCGCACCTGACCCCCGGGTACTCCGTGGGCATTCTCATGCAGGAGCCCGAGCTCGACGAGGATGCGACGGTGCTCGCCAACGTGCAGCAGGGCGTCTCCGAGATCAAGGGCAAGCTCGATCGCTTCAACGAGATCTCGCTCGAGATGGCAGACCCCGACGCCGATTACGACAAGCTCCTGCCCGAGATGGGCGAGCTGCAGGAGGCCATCGACGCCGTCGACGGCTGGGACCTCGACAACCAGCTCGAGCAGGCGATGGACGCCCTGCGCTGCCCGCCTGCCGACGCGATCGTCTCGCATCTCTCCGGCGGCGAGAAGCGTCGCGTGGCGCTCTGCAAACTGCTGCTCGAGAAGCCGGACCTGTTGCTGCTCGACGAGCCCACGAACCACCTCGATGCCGAGAGCGTGCTCTGGCTGGAGCAGCACCTCGCGAAGTACCCGGGCGCGGTGATGGCCGTGACTCACGACCGGTACTTCCTCGATCATGTCGCGACCTGGATCTGCGAGGTCGACCGGGGCCGCCTCTACCCCTACGAGGGCAATTACTCGACGTATCTCGAGCAGAAGGCCGCCCGTCTCGAGGTGCAGGGCAAGAAGGATCAGAAACTGCAGAAGCGCCTCAAAGAGGAGCTCGAGTGGGTGCGCACCAACGCGAAGGGGCGTCAGGCGAAGTCGAAGGCGCGTCTCGCGCGGTACGAAGAGATGGCGACGGAAGCCGAGCGCACGCGCAAGCTGGATTTCGAGGAGATCCAGATCCCCGCGGGTCCGCGCCTCGGCAATGTGGTGCTCGAAGCGAAGGATCTCAACAAGGGCTTCGACGGGCGCACCCTGATCGACGGGCTCTCCTTCTCGCTGCCGCGCAACGGCATCGTCGGCATCATCGGGCCGAACGGCGTGGGCAAGACCACGCTGTTCAAGACGATCGTCGGCATCGAACCGCTCGACGGCGGCGAGCTCAAGATCGGCGAAACGGTTCAGCTGAGCTACGTGGACCAGTCGCGCGGGGGCATCGACCCGAAGAAGACCGTGTGGGAGGTCGTCTCCGACGGTCTCGACTACATGAAGGTCGGCAACGTCGAGATCCCGTCGCGAGCGTATGTGTCGACCTTCGGGTTCAAGGGGCCGGATCAGCAGAAGCCGGCCGGTGTACTCTCGGGCGGCGAGCGCAACCGTCTGAACCTCGCGCTGACGCTGAAGCAGGGCGGCAACCTGCTGCTGCTCGACGAGCCGACCAACGACCTCGATGTCGAGACGCTCACCAGCCTCGAGAACGCGCTGCTCGAGTTCCCCGGATGCGCCGTCGTGATCACGCACGACCGCTGGTTCCTGGACCGCATCGCGACCCACATCCTGGCGTACGAGGGCACGGAGGAGGAGCCCGCGAACTGGTACTGGTACGAGGGGAACTTCGAGGCCTACGAGGCCAATAAGATCGATCGCCTCGGCGCGGAGGCGGCGAAGCCCTCTCGCGTCACGTACCGCAAGCTCACTCGCGACTGAGTTCGTCGGGGCGCGGCCCGCCTTCAGGAGGGCCGTACCCCGGCATCGGCGATCGAGACAGGGTTACGCACGAGAGGACTGGCGATGGCACGCGCCCACATCGACATGGAGCTGCGCTGGGGCGACCAGGACGCATACGGTCACGTGAACAACGTCGCGTTCGCCCGCTTCCTCGAGGAGGCGCGGGTGCGCACCTTCTGGCTCGGATCGGGCCGCGAACGCACCGGCATGGAGCGGCACTTCCGCAGCGACGATCCCAGCGGGCCGAAGATGCTCGTCGCCAGTCAGCAGATCGAGTACCTGCGCGTGCTCGAGTACTCGGATCGGCCGATCACGGTGGAACTGTGGATCGGACGGCTCGGCGGGTCGAGCCTCGAGGTGCACTACGAGGTCGTCGACGGCGCCGCAGCGGATCGCACGGTCGTGGCCCGCGCCGTCTCGCACATCGTGATCGTCGACGGATCGTCGATGCGCCCGATCCGGCTCTCCGAATCCGGACGGGCGTCCGTTGCGGGATGGACCGACGAGCCCCTGGTACTGCGCCGCGGCTGATCGATCGCCCGCCCGTCAGCGCTGGCTGGGCAGCCGCATCATGCTCTCCTGCGCCACCGACGCGACGTGCGCGCCGTCGCGATCGTAGAAGCGGCCGTGGGCGAGGCCCCTGCCTCCCTGTGCGGTGGGGGAGTCCAGCTCGTAGAGCAGCCACTCGTCGACTCGGAAGGGGCGGTGGAACCACATCGCGTGATCGAGGCTCGCCGCCCGCATGCCGGGTGTCGCCCAGGGGAGACCGTGCTGCCGCGCCACGGGCTCGAGCAGCAGGTAATCGCTGCCGAATGCGAGTGCCGCTGCGTTGAGCAGCGGGGATGCGTCGAACGCCTCCCGGCTCCGCATCCAGACGCGCTGCTTCGAGGTGCGCTCCTCGACCTGCAGGATGATGTCGGATTCGACGTAGCGAAAGTCGAACGGGCGGTCGAGCACCCAGGAGGCGCGGCCGTTGCCCGAGAGGTGACCGTACTTCTCCCAGACCGTCGGCAGCGACTCGGGGTCGGGAAGATCGCTGAGATCGACCGGCTCCTGATGCTCCAGGCCCGGGTCCTCCGTCTGGAACGAGGCGATCATCGACATCCTGGCCTCGCCGTGCTGGTACGCCTGGACGCGCCGCGTCGAGAAGGACCGGCCGTCGTGCAGTCGATCCACCTCGAAGGTCATGCGCGCATCGGCGTCTCCCGGGCGCAGGAAGTACCCGTGCATCGAATGGATCTCGCGGTCGTCGGGAACCGTCCGACCGGCTGCGGCGATCGCCTGACCGAGCACCTGTCCGCCGAACGATCGCCCGTGCGGCGTGGGGAGCGGGGGGCCGGTGAGAATGTCCTCGCGGGTGCGCGCGCCGGAATCGAGCACGGTGAGCATTTCCAGCAAACTCTGCGACGCGGTCATTGATCCTCCGATGTCGGCGCGCGGAACACGATGAAACCAGTCTATGCGCGCCCCGCGTCGGCGCCGTGATCCGCTGCCGCCCGCGTTCCGCCTGCTCGCCGCGCAGTAGACTCGGGGCTCATGCCCGCGCTGATTGAGCTCTCCGACGCCGCCACACGAGACGACCTCCGCATATTTCTGGAGCGCCTGCTGCGGGCGGGGCAGCCCGACGTGCGCATGACGTCGCGAGGGAGTGCGCTCGCGGTGTACGGGTGCGTGCAGGCTCCTCGGGGCATCACGGATACCGTGCCCGTCGTGCTCGTGATGCGGGCGTTCGAACTCGCCGAGGCGCCCCCTGCGCCCGTGGACGCGACGGTCGCCGCCCGTGCGCTGCTCGACCGCATCGCTCGTATGGGGATCGCGGGCCGAGCTCTCGACGTACCGGATTCGAGCCCGATGGCTGCCTGGGCCGGGGTACTGCCCCCGACCTCGGGGTGGGATCGGGCGGGAACGCTGGACGGGGCGTCGCTGGGGGCCGTGGCCGCGGAGGGGATCGAGCGGGTCGCCGCCCTGCTTCCCGCCGACCCCGGCGAAGCGGTCGTGCACCGGGTGCGCGCATCGGTCTGGGGCCTGGAGATGGCGCCGGGGATTCCGGCTGCCGCCGCCTTCGCCGCCGAGGCGATGGGCTTCCTGAAGGACGCGCCCGCCGTCGAGGTCGCCCGCTCCCTCACCTGGATCCGCCTGAGCGCGCCCAGCGGGCACGTGCTCGTGCGGTCTCTCCTCGGATAGCGGGTTCCCGCCGCACGTTGTCGGCCCGGTGGCCGGGGCCGCCCAGCGAAACCGAGAATCCTCGGGTAGGATGGGACGGTCAACAAGAGGAGTGTGTACATGGCCAATCCCAACGGCATCATCGACCCGCCCATCGACGATCTGCTCGAGAAGGTCGATTCGAAATACGCCTTGGTGGTCTTCGCCTCGCAGCGTGCCCGGCAGATCAACGACTACTACACGGATCTGCACGACGGCAATCTGTTCGACAACGTCGGCCCGCTGGTCGACTCGTCGGTGGACGACAAGCCGTTGTCGATCGCGCTGCACGAGATCGTCGAGGGCAAGCTCACGATGACGCGTCGCGACGACGAGGCAGCCGCGACTGAGGAACTCGAAGAAGCGTAATCTTCAGCTGCATTCCGCAGCCGTGTCGGTGGCGTCGGATACCCTGAACAGGGTCCGGCGCCACTGGCGTTTCCGGTCAAGATCCACTGTTCATCCGCCAGCACATTGAGGAGCACCGTGACGCTTCGCCAGTTCACGTCAGAGTCCGTCACCGAAGGGCACCCCGACAAGATTTGCGACCGCATCTCGGACACGATTCTCGATGCGATGCTGACGCAGGATCCGGGTGCGCGCGTCGCGGTCGAGACCCTCGTCACCACCGGTCTCGTGCACGTCGCAGGAGAGGTCTCGACGAGCGGGTACGTCGAGATCCCTCAGCTCGTGCGCGACGCCGTGCGCGAGATCGGCTACACCAGCTCGGACATGGGATTCGACGCCTCCTCGTGCGGCGTCTCAGTGTCGATCGGCCAGCAGTCGCCCGACATCGCAGGCGGCGTGGACAATTCACTCGAGGTGCGCAGCGGTTCGGATGCGGACGACGCCTTGAACCGGCAGGGTGCCGGCGACCAGGGCATCATGTTCGGCTTCGCCACCGACGAGACTCCCGAGCTGCATCCGCTGCCGAGCTGGATCGCGCATCGGCTCGCCGAGCGGCTCACGGAGGTGCGCAAGAGCGGCGAACTGCCGGAGCTCAGGCCCGATGGGAAGACGCAGGTCACCATCGGGTACGACGGGGAGCGTGCGGCGAGCGTCGAAGCGATCGTGGTGTCGACGCAGCACCATGCAGCGATGTCGCAGCCGGCGCTGAGAGATGCCGTGGAGCGACTCGTGATCCGCCCGGTGCTCGAGCGAGTCGAACTCGCGAGTGCCGACGCCGATCTCTTCATCAACCCCGCCGGGCCGTTCGTCGTCGGCGGGCCGATGGGAGACGCCGGTCTCACCGGTCGCAAGATCATCATCGACACGTACGGCGGCGCGAGTCGGCACGGCGGCGGCGCGTTCAGCGGCAAGGACCCGTCGAAGGTCGATCGTTCCGCGGCGTACGCGATGCGCTGGGTCGCCAAGCACGTGGTGCGCGCCGGCCTCGCGTCGCGCGCGGAGCTGCAGGTGGCGTACGCCATCGGCCGCGCGCATCCCGTGGGGCTCTATGTCGAGACCTTCGGCACCGAGACCGTCCCGCTCGACCGCATCGAGCGCGCCGTGCGGGAGGTCTTCGACCTGCGCCCGCTGGCGATCATCCGGGATCTCGAGCTGCTGCGCCCGGTGTACGCGCGCACGAGCGCGTACGGCCACTTCGGGCGAGAGCTCCCCGAGTTCACCTGGGAGGCCACTCCTCGCGTCGCCGAGCTGCGGGCTGCCGCGGGCCTGTAGGCGCGCAGCGTGCCCGACCCGACAGCGCCCGCCGCGGCCTTCGCGACGGCCGAGGCGGCGAACGGGCGCCCGGTCGCGCAGATACTGCTCGATTCAGCGCTCCCGCAGCTCGACCATCTGTTCGACTACGCGATACCGCCCGAACTCGCCGATGACATCCGCGTTGGGCAGCGCGTGCGGGTCCCGTTCCGCTCGAAGGAGCGGAAATCCTTCGGGTACGTGATCGGGTTCGCCGAGCGCAGCGACTTCGGCGGAGAACTCTCGCCGATCGCGGATATCGTCACGCTCGTGCCGCTGCTCTCCGCACCGGTGTGGCGACTCGCGCGGGCCATCGCGGATCGAGCGGGCGGCTCAGCAGGCGACATCCTCCGGCTCGCGATCCCCGCTCGGCAGGTGCGCGTCGAGAAGCAGCATCTCGCGGCAGCGTCCGCGCGGCGTGACTCGGCGGGGACTCCTTCGGAGCAAGCGGAGAGCGAGGCCGATCTCGGAACGGCCGAGCAGGGGATCGCCGAACAGCTCGTCGCGGGCGCACGGCTCGCGCTCACGGCGTCGCACGGCCCCGACCGCCTGCACACCGGGGAGTGGGTCGGCGGTTGGGCCGCTCAGCTCGCCCGCATCGCGCTCGCGGTGCATGCGGAGGGGCGCAGCGCGATCCTCATCGCCCCGGACTACCGCGACCTCGATCAACTGCGCGACGCACTGGTCGCCTTCGGGCACGAGGACATTGTGCGCGTCGATTCCCGGCAGTCGAACGCTGAGCGGTACGCTGGGTTCCTGCGGGCCCGCGACCCCGAACCGCGGGTCATCCTCGGCAACCGATCGGCCGTCTACGCCCCGGCGCACGCGCTCGGAGCGATCATCGTGTGGGACGACGGCGACCCCGTGCTCGCAGAGCCGCTCTCGCCGTACGTGCATGCCCGGGACGCCGCCCTCGTGCGCGCCGAGCAGGAGGCCGCCGGTCTCTTCTTCGCGGCTCATGCGCGCAGCGCGGAGGTGCAGCGGCTCGTCGATCTCGGATACGTGCGAGCGCAGCGCAACCCTCCCAAGCGCGCCCGGATCGTGCACGCCGATGCGTCGCTCGCTCCCGACGCGTTCGCGGGCCGCGTCCCCGAGTTCGCGGCGCGGACGATTCGCGAAGGGCTGCGAACGGGGCCCGTGCTCGTGCAGGTCGCCACGCCGGGATACGCTCCGGTCGCGGTCTGCGAGGACTGCGGGGATCTCGCGAGATGCGGAGTCTGCAACGGCCCGATCGGCTTCCGCGTGATCGGTCGCGCGTCCTGCCGGTGGTGCGGCGAGTACGCGACCGACTGGCACTGCCGCACCTGCGACGGCAGGCGCCTCGTGGAACGCGGAATGGGCTCGGGGCGCACCGTCGAGCAATTCGAACGCCAATTCGAGGGTGCCAGGGTGCTGCTCAGCGACGGCGAGCACCCCCGCGAGCGCGTGGACGCGCGCCCGGCGATCGTGGTCGCCACACGTGGCGCGGAGCCGCTCGCTGCAGGAGGATATCGCGCGGTGGTGCTGCTCGACGCGGAGCGCCTGCTCAGCATCGAGACGCTGCGCGCCGGCGAGGACTGCCTGCGATGGTGGGAGAACGCCGCCGCGCTGACGGCTCCCGACGGCATCTGCCTGATGGCCTCGGGCGGCGGGCCGGTGGTGCGGGCGTTCGTCACGGGTCGCGTCGAGGAGTGGCTGCACGGCGAGCTGCGGGATCGCCACGCCCTGAGGTACCCGCCCGCTGTGCGCGTGGCGAGCGTGAGCGGAGGGCCGGACGAGGTCGAGCGGGCGCTGCAGCAACTCGAGTCGCTGCCCGGCGTCGATCATCTCGGGCCGACCCCGCTGCCCGCGGGCGGCGCGGCGAAAACGCCGCCCGGTCTCGTGCGCGCCATCGTCCGCTTCGATTACGGGCATGGCGCCGAGGTCGCGAGCCGGCTGCGAGGCGCCCTCGTCGCCGACGCCGCAGGATCGGCATCGCGCGGGAGAGGCCGCGCCCCCGGCCGCGCGAGACCGGAGGCGTTGAAGCTGCGCTTCGATGACCGGGGCGTCTTCGACGGGTGACGCGTGGAAGAATGGCGGGATGCGGATCGTTTTTGCCGGAACCCCCGAGTTCGCCGTGCCCAGCCTCGAAGCGCTCCGCGCTGCCGGGCACGAGATCGTCGGCGTGATCACTCGCGCGGACGCGCCCCTCGGGCGCAAGCGGATGCTCACGCCGTCGCCCGTCGCGGTCGCCGCCCAGGCGCACGGCATTCCAGTGCTCAAGACGAATCGGCTGGGCGACGACGCCACGGAGTGGGTGCGCGGGCTGCACCCCGACCTCGGTGTGATCGTCGCCTACGGCGGCCTGGTGCGCGAGCCGCTCCTCGGCCTGCCCGAGCACGGATGGATCAATCTGCACTTCTCCGAACTGCCGAAGTGGCGGGGCGCGGCGCCGGTGCAGCGCGCGCTGGAGGCCGGCGAGCAGCGTCTCGGTGTCACGGTCTTCCGTCTGGTCGAGGCGCTCGACGCCGGCGACGTTCTGACGCGAGACGCGCAGGAGTTTCCGGAGGGAACCCCCGCCGGCGAAGCGCTCACTCGGCTCGCGACGCACGGAACGGACGCTCTCGTCGAGGCCGTGGCGGTGCTCGCGGCGGACCCGGGAGCGGGGGCGCCGCAACTCGGAGAGCCGAGCTACGCGCAGAAGCTCGCACGTGAGGACGGCCGTCTCGACCTCGGGTCGGGCGTGCGCTCGGTGCTCGCGCAGTGGGCCGGCATGACGCCTGAGCCCGGGGCGTACGCGCTCCACGACGGGTCGCCGCTGAAGGTGCGGGAGATGCGCCCAGGAGATGCGGCCGACGAGCTGAGCGATGGCGCGGAGGTCGGCACGGTCGCGCTTCGGAACGGGCGTGCGATGCTCGAGCTCGGCGATGGCGCCCTCGAACTCGCGCGCGTGCAACCCGCGGGCAAGCCGGCGATGGATGGCGCGGCGTGGCTTCGGGGTCGCGGCGGACGGGCGGAGCTCGCGTGAGCGGCGAGCGGCGCGGTGCTCGCCGGACGCAGGCCGGTGCTCAGCGGCAGCACGGCGGCGCCGGGCGCAGGAACTCGGAGCGATCCTCCGCCCGGATCTCACCGGCTCGGCTCGTGGCCTACGACGTGCTGCGAGACGTCGAGGATCGCGATGCCTACGCCAACCTGGCCTTGCCGGGCCGGATTCGCGAGGCCTCGCTCGACGCCCGAGATGCGGGGCTCGCGACCGAACTGGCCGCGGGCGCGCTGCGGTGGCAGGGGCGCTACGACCGGATCATCGAGATCGCTGCGAATCGCGAGATCGAGCGCATCGATCCGCGTACGCGGAACGTGCTGCGCCTGGGGGCTCACCAGCTGCTCGGCATGCGCACGGCGGCGCACGCCGCGGTGAACGAGAGCGTCGAGCTGCAGCGGCGCGTCGGCAATCGAGCCGCGGCCGGCTTCGTGAACGGGGTGCTGCGCAGCATCGGGCGCGCCTCGAACGAGGAGTGGGATTCCCGGATCGCGGAGACCTCGAGCAGCGCGACCGATGCCCGCGCGGCTCTCACGTCGCACCCGGCCTGGGTGATTCGCGCGGTGCAGGACGCGCTCGAAGCAGAGGGGCGCGAGTCGGAGCTCGATGCGCTGCTCGCCGCCGACAACGCCTCTCCCCGGGTCAGCCTGGCGATCCTCCCCGGAGCCGGCGTCACCCCCGCCGAAGCCGCGGCCGCCGCTGCGGAGTCGGGTGCGACCGCGAGCGGCCCGTCACCGCTGGGCCTGGAGATCGGGGAGGGCGACCCCGCACGCGCGATCGACGCCAGCGGAGCGCGGCGCGGCTACGCGCGCGTGCAGGATCAGGGCTCGCAGCTCGCCGCGCTCGCCCTCACCCGGGCGCGCCCCGTGCGCCGGGGGGAGCGGTGGCTCGACCTCTGCGCCGGGCCCGGAGGGAAGACCGCCGTGCTGGGCGCCGAGGCGCTCGCTGCGGGAGCGAGCGTGCGCGCGAACGAGGTCGCGGAGCATCGTGCGGAGCTCGTGCGGAGATCGGTGCTCGGCGTCGCCGACGCCGTCGAGGTGGTCTCCTTCGACGGTCGGAGCGAAGACGCCTACGGCGGTGAGATGTTCGACCGCATCCTCGTCGACGCTCCGTGCTCGGGTCTCGGGGCTCTGCGCCGCCGCCCGGAGGCCCGGTGGCGCAAGCACCCGTCCGACCTTCCGGACCTCACACGCCTGCAGGGGGAGCTGCTGCAGCAGGCGTTCGCGCATCTCGTCCCCGGGGGTGTGCTCGCCTACGTGACGTGCTCGCCGCACCTCGCGGAAACGCGCGTCACGGTCGATCGCCTGCTGCGAAGCAGACCCGACCTGGTCGAGATCGATGCACGGGCGGTCATCGGCGAGGTCGCGAGGAGCGGGGTCGACCTGGGCGGCGTCGCGAAGAGCGTGCAGCTCTGGCCGCACCGCCACGGCACGGACGCCATGTTCATCTCGCTGATCGAACGACGCGATCGAAGCTGAGTCTGGTGCATGTCGGAGGCCGGGCTTACCCTGTCTCCATGAACGCACACTCCGAGTCGGAGTCGGCGCTGCCCCCGACCGCACCGACGCCCCCCGAGGGCGGGATGCGCACGTTTCTGCACGTGCTGGTGAACACCGCCGTCGCGAATCTCACGACGAATTTCCTCTGGTTCGCCGTGGTGTTCTGGGTGTACCTCGAAACGCGCAGCATTCTCGCGACCGGAGTACTCGGCGGGGTCTACATGATCCTGGTCGCACTCTGCTCGATGTGGTTCGGGTCGCTCGTCGACCGCATGCGCAAGCAGCGCGTCATGCTCGTCTCCGCAGTCTTCTCGCTCGTCGCATTCGTGGCGGGGTGCGCGATCTTCTTCGGGGTGCCGCAGGCCGAACTCCTGCGGCTCGACCGCCCGTGGTTCTGGCTCTTCACGCTCATCGTGCTCGCCGGGTGCGTGGTCGAGCTGCTTCGGAACCTCGCGCTCTCCACCACCGTGACGCTGCTCGTCCCCACCGAGCGGCACGCGAACGCGAACGGTCTCGTCGGCACCGTGCAGGGGCTCGCCTTCATCGCCACCAGCGTGTTCAGCGGGTTGTCGGTCGGGCTCCTCGGCATGGGCGGCACGATCATCATCGCGACCGTACTCGTGGGCGCCCCGATCATCCATCTGCTCGCCCTGCGGATCCCCGAACCCGAGATCGTGCACGACCCCACGCGCAGCGCCGTCGACTTCCGGGGCGGCATGGCGGCGATGCTCGCCGTTCCGGGGCTCATCGCGCTCGTCTTCTTCTCGACCCTGAACAACCTCTCCGGCGGCGTCTTCATGGCGCTCCTCGACCCGTACGGGCTCGAACTGTTCCCCGTGGAGGTGTGGGGCATCGTGTTCGGCGTGGCATCGACCGGCTTCATCGTCGGCGGCGCGGTCGTCGCGAAGTGGGGGCTGGGGAAGAACCCGATTCGCACGATGCTCGTGCTCGCAGGGCTGCTCGGCGTGCTCGGCATGGTGTTCACGCTGCGCGATTGGCCCTGGCTGTTCATCGCAGGGATCTGGCTGTTCATGGCGATGATGCCCGCGGTCGAGGCCGCCGAGCAGACCGTCATTCAGAAAGTCGTGCCGTACGAGAAGCAGGGCCGGGTGTTCGGGCTCGCGATGACCTTCGAGGCCGCAGCCGCCCCGATCACCTCGCTGCTGATCGCTCCGATCGCCGAGTTCTGGATCGTGCCCTACATGGAGGAGCCGGCGGGTGCCGCGCATTGGGGGTGGCTCCTCGGATCCGGCGAGAGTCGAGGCATCGCGCTCATCTTCGTGTGGGCGGGCGCGGCCATGGTACTGGTTGCCGCGGGCGCCTTTTGCACGCGCGCGTATCGGCTCCTCTCGCAGAGTTATGCGGCGGCGCCCGCCTCCAGCGCGCCGGCGGGCCTCGCACCCGATCCTCCGGCGGCCCCTGCGGAATCGGCGGACCGGTCGAGCCCGACGCCGTAGGCTGTCCTCCGTGACCGAGCAGCGCATCAACCCGAGCATCCTGTCCGCCGACTTCGTCAATCTGCAATCCGAACTCGAGGCGATCCGCACCGCGGACCTCGTGCACGTCGACGTCATGGACAACCACTTCGTGCCCAACCTCACGATGGGGCCGCCGATCGTCGAGCGCATCCAGGCGGTCTCGCCCGTTCCGCTCGACGTGCACCTCATGATCTCCGATGCCGATCGCTGGGCTCCCGGGTACGCGGAACTCGGCGCGTACTCGGTGACCTTCCACGCCGAGGCGGCCGAGGATCCCGTGACCCTCGCGCGCGCACTCCGGGCGCGCGGGGCACGGGCCGGCATCGCCCTGAAACCGGGCACTGACGCCGAGCCGTACCTCGACCTCCTGCCCGAATTCGATCAGGTGCTCGTGATGACCGTCGAACCCGGATTCGGCGGGCAGTCGTTCATGCCCGACATGATGCCGAAACTGCGTCGCTTCGCGGAAGCGAAGAAGCGGCACGGGCTCGATGTCTGGCTCCAGGTGGACGGCGGCATCACGGTCGATACGGTCGGGATCGCCGCGGAGGCCGGAGCCGACACGTTCGTGGCGGGCTCGGCGGTGTACGGCGGCGTGCCCGAGGTGCGCATCGCCGACCTGCGCACCGCCGCCGCCGCGCACGCGCATTGACCGCGGCGACGGCCGCGCGATCCGACGCCCGTTCGAAACCCGCTAGGCTGTTCACGTGAAATCGTTCGAGGCGCTCTTCGCCGAACTCAGCGAGAAGGCCGCCACGCGCCCCGAGGGCAGCGACACGGTCGCGCGCCTCGACGCGGGTGTGCACACGATCGGCAAGAAGATCGTGGAGGAGGCCGCGGAGGTCTGGATGGCTGCCGAGCACGAGTCCGATGAGGCATGCGCAGAGGAGATCAGCCAGCTGCTCTACCACCTCCAGGTGCTCATGCTCGCCAAGGGTCTGAAACTCGAAGACGTCTACGCGCATCTGTAGCATCGGCGCGCCGGCCTCCCCGCGCGTCGATGCTCGCCGCTGATCTCACTCACTGGCCGGCTTCCCGGCCGCACGGAAGGACTTCCCGCATCATGCTCCGCATCGCCGTTCCCAACAAGGGATCGCTCTCCGACACCGCCGCCGAGATGCTGGCCGAGGCCGGTTACTCGGGTCGCCGGGACAGCCGGAAACTCGTGCACACCGATGCACGCAATCAGGTGGAGTTCTTCTACCTGCGGCCCAAGGACATCGCGACGTACGTCGGCTCCGGGGCGCTGGACGTCGGCATCACCGGTCGCGACCTGATGCTCGACTCGGGCTCGGAATCTCGCGAGATCGCGGCACTCGACTTCGGCGACTCCACGTTCCGCTTCGCGGCGCCGGCGGCGAGCGGCTTCACCGAGCTCTCCGACCTCGCGGGCAAGCGCGTGGCCACGAGCTACCCGAAGCTCGTCGACGACTTCCTGCGTGCGCGGGGCGTCGAGGCGGAGCACGTGAAGCTCGACGGCGCCGTCGAATCCGCTGTACAGCTCGGCGTCGCCGATGCCGTCGCCGACGTGGTCTCGACCGGAGCCACCCTGCGCGCTGCCGGGCTCGAGATCTTCGGGCCGGTGATCCTCGAATCGACGGCGGTGCTCATCGGCGGGCCCAATGCGCACCCTGACATCGACCGCCTGCTGAGGCGCCTGCAGGGCGTGCTCGTCGCCCGCAAGTACGTGCTCATGGACTACGACCTCCCGGTCGAGCAGCTCGAAGAAGCGACGCGCGTCGCCGGCGGAATGGAATCGCCGACGGTATCGCCGCTGCAGGACGAGCGCTGGGTGGCGGTCCGAGTGATGGTGCGCGCCGACGATGCGAACCAGATCATGGATCGGCTCTACGACCTCGGAGCCCGGGCGATCCTCGTGACCGCGATTCACGCGGCGCGCCTCTGAGGAGCGACGAGATGTCGATCGCAACGCGCGTCATCCCCTGTCTCGACGTCTCCGGCGGGCGCGTCGTCAAGGGCGTCAACTTCCTCAACCTGCGCGACGCCGGCGACCCGGTCGAGCTCGCCGCCCGATATGCGGCTCAGGGAGCGGACGAACTCACCTTCCTCGACGTCACCGCGACGGTCGACGATCGTTCGACGACCTATGACGTGGTGCGCCGCACTGCGGAGCAGGTGTTCATCCCTTTGACCGTCGGCGGGGGAGTGCGCGGGCCCGAGGATGTCGCGCGGCTCCTCGGGGTCGGCGCCGACAAGATCGGGATCAACAGCGGCGCGATCGCCCGACCCGATGTCATCGGGGAGATCGCCGATCGCTTCGGTGCGCAGGTGCTCGTGCTCTCGCTCGACGTGAAGCGGAGCGCGCGGACGCCGTCGGGATTCGTCGTCACGACGCACGGCGGTAAGCGCGAGACCGCTCTCGACGCCCTCGAATGGTGCCGCGAGGCGGTCGAACGCGGGGCCGGCGAGCTGCTCGTGAACTCGATGGACGCGGACGGCACGCTTGCAGGCTTCGACCTCGAGCTCACCGCGCTCGTCCGGGAGATCTCGGAGGTTCCGATCATCGCCTCGGGCGGTGCCGGGCGCCTCGAGCACTTCGCCCCCGCCGTCGATGTCGGAGCCGACGCCGTACTCGCGGCGTCGGTCTTCCACGACGGCACCTTCACGATCGGGCAGGTGAAGGCAGCGCTCGCCGAGGCCGGTCATACCGTGCGCACCGCGATCTCGGGGGAGGAATGATGAGCGACGTCGACCCGGTTCCGAGCGAGCTCGTCTTCGCGCACGACGGCCTGCTGCCCGCGATCATTCAGGACGACGTCTCGGGAGACGTGCTCATGCTCGCGTGGATGGACCGGGAGGCCGTGCGCCGCACGCTCACCACGGGCCGCGTCACGTTCTGGTCGCGCTCGCGGCGAGAGTACTGGAGGAAGGGCGACACCTCGGGCCACCGCCAGTACGTGCGCGGGGTGAAGATGGACTGCGACGGAGACACGCTGCTCGTTCGTGTGGTGCAGGTCGGCGCCGCATGCCACACGGGCACGCGGACGTGCTTTACGGACCGCGAGGTGACGGCGCTCATCGGCGACCCCGACGACGACGCGTGACGGGCTGAGCCCGTCCCCGTCCGCGGTAGGCTGAACCGGTGAGCCTGACCACCACGCGCGCCGCATTCGATGCCGCGCGCGACTCCCACGCCGTCATTCCCGTCTGCCGCGAGATCTTCGCCGATGCCGACACCCCCGTCGGCATCTACCGCAAAGTCGCCGGGTCGAGGCCCGGTACGTTTCTGCTGGAGTCCGCCGAGCAGGGCGGGGTCTGGACGCGCTTCAGCTTCGTCGGCGCGGGCAGCTTCGGCGTGCTCGGCGAGCGCGACGGCAGGGCGCACTGGACTCCGGATCCGGCATTCGATGTGAGCGCATCCCGGCTGCTGCCTGGAGGGGTCGCGACGCTCGCCCCCGTCGCCGCGCTCAGCGCGATCTACGAGCGCTGGCAGTCGCCCCAGGTGGCGGGTCTTCCGCCGCTCGCGAGCGGTTTCGTCGGCTATCTGGGGTGGGAGACGGTCCGTCAGTTCGAGAAGCTCGAGAACGCGCCGTCCGTCACGTCGGGCCTGCCGACGCAGGGCCTGAGCTTCGTCTCCGAGCTCGTCGTCATCGACCATCGGGAGGGCAGCGTCGTGCTGCTCGCCAACGTGCTCAACGACGGTGCGCTCGACGATCCCGCATCGCAGGGCGCGGCAGGGACGGCGGACGCCCAGTGGGCGGATGCCCAGGCACGGCTCGACGCGCTGCAGGCCGCGCTCTCGGCTCCCGAGCGCTCACCGCTCAACACGGTGGATCGCGAGGCAGTCGCGGATCCCCGACGACTGACCAGTACCCCCGAGTACGTGGCGGCGGTCGACGCCGCGAAGCGCTACATCGTCGACGGCGACATCTTCCAGGTGGTTCCGTCCCAGCGCTTCGATCAGGAGTGCACGGCCGATCCGCTCGACGTCTACCGCGTGCTGCGCCATCTCAACCCGAGTCCCTATCTCTACCTGCTGCAGCTCGAGGACGCCTCGGGCGAGCCGTTCTCGGTGGTCGGGTCGAGCCCGGAAGCGCTGGTCACCGTGCAGGAGAGCGGGCATGTGCTCACGCACCCGATCGCGGGATCCAGGCCGCGCGGTGCGAGCATCGAGGAGGATCAGCAGCACGAGCGCGATCTCCTCGCCGATGAGAAGGAGCGCGCCGAGCACCTCATGCTCGTCGATCTCGCGCGCAACGACCTGCTGCGGGTGTGCGAGCCCGGATCCGTGGAAGTCACGGAGTTCATGCGGATCGAGCGGTTCAGCCACATCATGCACATCGTCTCCAGCGTCGAGGGGCGGAAGCGGGATGGCGCCAATCCGATCGACGTGTTCCGAGCGACGTTCCCGGCGGGCACGCTATCCGGGGCCCCGAAGCCCCGCGCCCTGCAGATCATCGACGAGCTGGAGCCGGTGCAGCGGGGCGTGTACGGCGGCGTCGTCGGATACTTCGGGCTCGGCGGCGCCGCCGACCTCGCCATCGCGATCCGCACCGCGACGATCAAGAACGGGGTGGCGATGGTGCAGGCCGGCGCGGGCGTCGTCGCCGATTCGGTCCCGGAGACCGAGGACGCCGAGTGTCGGAGCAAGGCGGCCGCGCCGCTGCGCGCCGTCGCCATCGCCAACACGCTGCACACGCTCGGGAAGGCACCTCATGCGTCCTAAACTCCTCGTCGTCTCGGCGATCGCCCTGGCGGGCGCCCTCGGCCTGCTCTCCGGATCGCAGACGTGGATCTCGTTCATGCTCGACGGCACGCACAGCGTGGAGACGGTCGCCGGCCACGAGGTGAACGCCGCGGTGTCCCCGATCTCCATCGCGGTCGTCGCCGCGGCTCTCGCGCTGACGATCGCAGGCCCCGTCTTCCGGCGCTCGCTCGGCGTGCTGGTAGCGCTGCTCGGCGCAGGACTCGCGGCGCTCACGATCAGCGTGATCGCAGCGCCGCTCGCGGCCATCACGGGCAGGATCACGGAACTCACGGGGATCTCTGGAGACTCCACGACGGCGCTCGTGGTCTGGAACAGCCTCGCCCCCTGGATCTGGCTCTGTGTCGTCGCGGGAGTGCTCGCGGTGATCCTCGGGATCGTCGTCGCGGTCTTCAGCGGTTCGTGGAGCTCGGGCGGACGCAAGTACGATGCGACCCCGAAGAGCGACGCGAATGCGGCGGCCTCGGGCGCGCCCGATCGCATCTCCGACTGGGATGCGCTCTCGGACGGCGACGACCCGAGCGAGGCGGGGGATCCCGACACGCGCTCGGCGCGATGACGTTCGCCGCGCTTCGCTATCTTCGAGAGGCCGGGCGGTGCGGGGCGGTGCCCGAAGGCCGCGGAGATTTCCGCTAGTCTTGAAGCGTCGAAATCTGTTCAGAGGAGATTCATGAGTACCCAGCACGGAGACCCCGGTCACGGCGATTCGCCGGCCGCATGGACAGCGGTCGTGGTGATGCTGATCGGCATCGCCGCCGGAACCGTCTTCTTCTTCCTTGATATGCCCGTCTTCGTTTGGGCATGCGTGGGAGTGGTGGTCATCGGCGCGCTGCTCGGGTGGATCCTCTCGAAGGCCGGCTACGGAGTGAACGGCCCGAAGTTCACCCCTCCCGCGCACGACTGACGTGCTCGAAGATCTTCTCGCCGGCTCGCTCGAGGACGCTGCCGCGCGTCGACAGGAGCGCCCCTACTCCGTCGTGGAGTCGGAGGCCCTCGCGGCTCGACCGGCGCTGGACGCTCTGGCGGCACTCGCGCCTGCGGAGCACATGAAGGTGATCGCCGAGGTCAAGCGCGCGAGCCCGTCGCGAGGCGATCTCGCGGCGATCGCGCAGCCCCAGGAACTCGCCACCCAATACGAAGCGGGCGGAGCGAGCGCGGTGAGCGTGCTCACCGAAGAGCGGAAGTTCAAGGGTTCGCTCGCCGACCTCGAAGCGGTGCGCAAGGCGATCAGCATCCCCGTGCTGCGCAAGGACTTCATCGGCGACGAGTACCAGGTGCTCGAAGCCCGCGCCGCGGGAGCGGATCTCGTGCTGCTCATCGTGGCCGCACTGCCGCAGGATCGTCTGGTCCGTCTGCACGACGTCATCCGCGGGCTCGGCATGACCCCGCTCGTCGAGGCCCACAGTTCGGACGAGGTGGCGCGCGCTGTCGATCTGGGTGCGCAGCTCATCGGCGTAAATGCGCGGAACCTGCGCACCTTCGAGCTCGATCGTGATCTGTTCGGCCGCGTCGCCGACCAGATCCCGGCCGGCGTGACCCGTGTCGCGGAGTCGGCTGTGCTGAGCGTCGCCGACGTGGAGCACTACCGGGAAGCGGGCGCCGACGCGGTGCTCGTCGGTGAGGCCCTCGTGACGAACGATCCCATCGCCACGCTGCAGACGTACGTGAACGTCTGAGCGTTTCAAGCTGAAAAGGACCCCAGTGACCGAATCGACGACCGGCGTCACCAGCCTGCGCGACCAGCACGGCCCCTTCTTCGGAGAGTTCGGCGGAAGATTCATGCCGGAGTCGCTGATCGCGGCGATCGACGAACTCACCGAGGCGTACGCGGAGGCGCAGGCGGACCCGGCGTTCAGAGCGGAGCTCGCGGAGCTGCTGCTCACATACGCCGGGCGGCCGTCACCGATCACCGAGGTGCCGCGATTCGCCGAGCACGCGGGCGGTGCCCGGGTCTTCCTCAAGCGCGAAGACCTGAACCACACCGGCTCGCACAAGATCAACAATGTGCTCGGCCAGGCCCTGCTCACGAAGCGATTGGGCAAGACGCGCGTCATCGCAGAGACGGGTGCGGGCCAGCACGGCGTGGCGACGGCGACCGCTGCGGCGCTCTTCGGACTCGAGTGCACGGTGTACATGGGCGAGGTCGACACCGAGCGGCAGGCGCTGAACGTCGCCCGTATGCGCCTGCTCGGCGCCGATGTGGTTCCGGTGCGCACGGGGTCGCGCACGTTGAAGGACGCCATCAACGAGGCGTATCGCGATTGGGTCGCGAGCGTCGACCGAACCAATTACATCTTCGGCACGGCTGCCGGTCCGCACCCGTTCCCCGCGATGGTGCGGGACTTCCAGAAGGTCATCTCGGAAGAGGCGCGTGCACAACTGCTCGACCGCATCGGGCGGCTTCCCGACGCGGTCGTCGCCTGCGTCGGGGGCGGTTCGAATGCGATCGGCATGTTCGACGCCTTCCTCGACGACGCCGACGTGCGCCTCTACGGCGTGGAGGCCGCTGGCGACGGAGTCGACACCGAGCAGCACGCGGCGTCGATCGAACGCGGGCGCCCCGGTGTGCTGCACGGCGCGAGGACCTATGTTCTGCAGGACGACGACGGCCAGACCATCGAATCCCATTCGATCTCCGCGGGACTCGATTATCCGGGAGTCGGGCCGGAGCACGCCTGGCTCTCCGACATCGGGCGGGCGACCTACATTCCGGCCACCGACGACGAGGCGATGCAGGCGCTGCGACTGCTGAGCCGCACCGAGGGCATCATCCCCGCCATCGAGTCGGCTCATGCGCTCGCAGGAGCCCAGCGGATCGGACGGGAGCTCGGCCCGGAGGGCGTCGTTCTCGTCAGCCTCTCGGGACGCGGCGACAAGGATATGGCGACGGCGGGCCGCTACTTCGGCCTGCTTCCAGAGGACGGGTCGGAGGTCGACGGATGACCGAGCAGGTGTCGAGCGTCGCGGAGGTGATCCGCACCGTGAACCGCGAGCGCCGGGGTGCACTCGTCGGCTATCTCCCGGTGGGCTTTCCCGACCTGGACACCAGCGTCGAAGCGGCCATCGCCATGGCTCGCAGCGGGGCGGACGTGCTGGAGTTCGGAGTGCCGTACTCCGACCCCGTGATGGACGGCGCCGTCATTCAGGAGGCCACGCAGACGGCGCTCGCCCGCGGCTTCCGCCTCGCGGACGTGTTCGAGGCGGTGCGCCGCGTGCGCGACGCGGTCGATGTGCCGGTGCTGGTGATGACCTACTGGAATCCGGTGATGCAGTACGGCGTCGATGCCTTCGCGCGGCACCTCAAGGCGGCCGGCGGTGCCGGGTTGATCACTCCCGACATCACGCCCGATGCCGCAGACGACTGGATCGCCGCCAGCGACGCTCACGGCCTCGACCGCGTGTTCCTCGCGGCGCCGAGCTCGACCGACGAGCGGCTCGCGCTCGTGAGCCGGACGAGCACCGGCTTCGTGTACACGGTGTCGACGATGGGCATCACGGGTGAACGCGCCGAACTGGACGCAGCCGCCCGCGGTCTCACCGCCCGTCTCCGCGAGCAGGGCGCGGAGCTGGCCTGCGTCGGCATCGGCATCTCGACCGCCGAGCAGGTGGCGGCTGCGCTCGAGTACGCCGACGGCGCCATCGTCGGCACGGCATTCGTGCGCGCGCTGCGAGACGGCGGCGTGCAGCGGCTCGCAGAGACCGTGGCGAGCATCGCACGGGGCACCGCGCGCTAAGATTGTCCCGTCCGCCGCGCGGAGCACCAGCGCGGTATCCACCCGAGTCCCGCGGCGCCAAGCCGCAGGCGAAAGAGGAGTGAATGATTCTCCCGTTGAGCATCCCGAGTCCCGAGCTGCAGTACCTGCAGCTCGGCCCGTTCCGGATCTACTTCTACGCGCTCTGCATCATCGTCGGCATCATCATCGCCGGCATCTGGACGGCGCGACGTCTGGGTCAGCGCGGTGGGGAGCGGGGCGCGGTCTTCGACTTCCTCGTGTGGTCGCTGGTGCTCGGCATTCTCGGCGCGCGTCTGTATCACGTCGTCACCCACTGGGGCGACTACTTCGGGCCCGGGAAGAACCCGCTCGAGATCTTCGCCTTCTGGAATGGCGGAATCGCGATCTTCGGCGCGCTCATCGGCGGCGCGGTCGGTGTACTCATCGCCTCCCGGATCACCGGCATCCGCTTCTGGTCGTTCGCCGACGCACTCGTGCCCGGCCTTCTGCTCGCACAGGCCGTCGGCAGGCTCGGCAACTGGTTCAACCATGAACTCTTCGGCGGGCCCACCACCCTGCCGTGGGGGCTCGAGATCGAGTCGACCAATGCTGCGTTCCCCATAGGTCTTCCCGAGGGCACGCTCTTCCACCCGACGTTCCTGTACGAGGCGCTGTGGAACATTCTCGGCATCGTCGTGCTGCTCGCCATCGAGCGCAAGTGGCGCCCTCGCTGGGGAACCTTCTTCGCCCTGTACCTCATCTGGTACGGCATCGGTCGGACGTTCACGGAATCGCTGCGCGTCGATCCGAGCTTGCTCTTCTTCGGCGTGCGCACCAATGTGCTCGCCGCGGTGCTCGCGGTGGTCGTGGGGATCGTGCTGTTCTTCGTGTTCCGCCGTCGTCATGCGGGTCTCGAGAACAGCGTGTACCTCCCCGGACGTCGCCACCCGGGCGATTCCGTGCTCATCGACACCGCCGATGCGAACGAGTACTACCACGTGATCGATCGAGGCGACGCGCATGCGTCGTCCTCTGAGGACGACGGCGAGCCGCTCGACGCGAATCCGGAGACCGCGAGTACCGCCGAGCCCAGCAAGACCCACTAACCGAAGGAGCACGCTGCATGCGCCACGCCAAGATCGTCGCCACATGGGGACCCGCTGTTTCCAGCTATGACCACACGCTCGCGCTGATCCAGGCCGGAGTGAATGTTGCTCGGCTCAACATGTCCCATGGCACGTACAACGTGCATGAGGGCATCTATCGCAATATTCGTCGTGCAGAGGCGGAGGTCGGCCGGCCGATCGCGGTGCTCGCGGATCTGCAGGGACCGAAGATCAGGCTCGGCGTGTTCGAGAACGGTCCGTACGCCCTCGCGGTGGGAGACGAGTTCGCCATCACGACTCGCGACGTCGTCGGCGATCGCACGATCGGCGGTACCACGCACAAAGGTCTTCCCGGGGATGTCAGCCCCGGCGATCCGCTGCTCATCGACGACGGAAAGGTCACGCTGCGCGCCGTCCGTGTGACGGAGGATACCGTGCACACCGTCGTCGAGGTGCCCGGTTCGATCTCCAACAACAAGGGCATCAATCTCCCCGGTGTCGCTGTGAACGTGCCGGCGCTCTCCGAGAAGGACGAAGAGGATCTGCGATGGGCGCTCGCGCTCGGTGTCGACTACATCGCGCTCTCGTTCGTGCGTGATGCCGCCGACATCGATCGTGTGCACGAGATCATGGATGAGGCCGGCGTGCGACTTCCCGTGATCGCCAAGATCGAGAAGCCGCAGGCGGCCGAACGTCTCGAGGAGATCGTCGCGGCGTTCGACGGCATCATGGTCGCCCGGGGCGACCTCGGCGTCGAGCTGCCGCTCGAGCAGGTGCCGCTGGTGCAGACGGAGGCGGTCTCGATCGCGCGCCGCAACGCCAAGCCGGTCATCGTCGCCACCCAGGTGCTCGAATCCATGATCGAGAACCCGCGCCCCACCCGCGCCGAGGCGTCCGACTGCGCGAATGCCGTGCTCGACGGCGCCGATGCCGTGATGCTCTCCGGTGAGACCAGCGTGGGAGCGTATCCCATCGAGGCCGTTGCGACGATGGCGAAGATCATCGAGGCGACCGAGGATCACGCACTCGACCGCATCGAACCGCTCGGGGCCGCGCCTCGCACGCAGGGCGGTGTGCTGACGCTCGCGGCATCGGACGTCGCCGACTTCGTCGGAGCGCGGTACATCTGCGTCTTCACGGAGTCGGGCGACACCGTCCGCCGGATGTCGCGTCTGCGTCGTCCGATGCCGATCATCGGCTTCACCCCTGATCCGGAGACCCGTCGACGGATGGAGCTCACCTGGGGCGCGCGCAGCTACGAGGTGCCGCGCGTCGACAGCACGGACGAGATGTTCGTGCAGGTCGACAAGGTGCTGCTCGAGCACTCGCGCGTCGAGGTGGGCGAGAAGGTGGTCATCATCGCCGGATCGCCTCCCGGCGTCGTGGGCACGACGAATACGCTGCGAATCCATCGCATCGGCGAAGCCACGGGGCTGCTGCCCGAGGCGGGCCCGCGCAAGTTCACGCAGGGCGCGGAGGCTCCTCAGGCATAACGCGGCGGGCGTCGCCGAGCACGCGGGACGCGTCCGCGGAGCGTCGCGAGGTGCGGCTCCCCGTGCGATAGACTTGCGGAGTTCGCCGAATTGGTGGAATTGGCAGACACGGCGCACTCAAAATGCGTTGCCGAAAGGCGTGCGGGTTCAAGTCCCGCATTCGGCACGAACGCGAAGCCCCCGGCTCATTGCACCTCGCTCTGAGCCGGGGGCTTCTTCGCGCCGCAGAATAGGGCCGCGCGCGCTCCTCGGCTAGCCCCTGGCGACGCCGACGTCGGCCGCGGAGACTGGTACTCCATTCATCAGAGGAGGACACCATGTCGATGAACAACACGAGCGCGAACCCCGAAGGCGAAGAAGGCCGGGCACCGATCTCGCAGTCGGCCGGCGAGGACGACCTGCTCGTGCAGCACGGCCATCCCGAAGCGCCCGAGTTCGGCGAGGACGACACCGAAGAGCCGGTCGCGAATCTCGAATAGCGTCGAGAACGCACAGCGGGAATGACGTAAGCTGGAACAGTGAATGACCAGAGCACTGCACCGAGCGCTCCGCGACGCGTCGTCGTCGCGGAGGATGAATCCCTGATCCGTCTCGATATCGTCGAGACCCTGCGCGACAACGGCTTCGAAGTGGTCGGCGAGGCGGGGGACGGCGAGACCGCGGTGAAGCTCGTCGAGGAACTGCGTCCCGACCTCGTGGTCATGGACGTGAAGATGCCGCAGTTGGACGGCATCTCGGCGGCGGAGCGCATCAACAAGACGCATCTCGCCCCCGTCGTCCTGCTCACTGCGTTCAGCCAGCGCGAGCTGGTCGAGCGCGCGAGCGAGGCGGGAGCTCTCGCATACGTCGTGAAGCCCTTCACGCCTGCCGATCTGATTCCGGCGATCGAGATCGCGCTCTCGCGCTTCCAGCAGATCGTCGCGCTCGAGAGCGAGGTCGCGGACCTGGCGGAGCGGTTCGAGACGCGGAAGCTCGTGGACCGCGCGAAGGGCATCCTGAACGACAAGATGGGCCTCAGCGAGCCCGAGGCGTTCCGCTGGATCCAGAAGGCGTCGATGGACCGCCGATTGACGATGCAGGACGTCGCCAAGACCATCATCGACCAGCTGGGGCCGAAGAAGGACTAGTCTCCGCTCCAGACACGAACGCCCCGGATCCGCTGACGCGGCCCGGGGCGTTCGTCATTGCCCCGACGTTGCGTCCGGTGCGATGCGCTTGTAGAAGTTGGTGATCCTGATCGTCGAGCACCGGCGCCCCCGTGCGTCGGTCACGACGATCTCGTGCACGGCGACGCTGCCGCCCAGTTTGATCGGCGTGCAGAGCCCCGTGACCATGCCCTCGGTGGCGGAGCCCGTGTGCGTGGCGTTGATGTCGAGTCCGACGGCGACGCATCCTGGCGGCGCGTGGAAGTTCGCGTGCATGGATCCCAGAGTCTCGCCGAGCACCACATACGCTCCGCCGTGCAGCAGCATGACGGGCTGCGTGTTGCCCGCGACCGGCATCGTCGCCACAGCGCGCTCGGCCGTGAACTCCGTCATCTCGATGCCCATCCGGTCGGCGAGCGCCCCGAGACCCCGGCGACGGATGTACTCGAGCCCCTCTTCGGGATTCGGAGTCGGTGCGGCTGAAGCAACGCTCATCGGTGCCCTTCCTCGTGTCGGTGACACGCGCGGATCAAGAGCGACCACGTCCGTCCTGGGGAATGTCGCCGGCGGATTGTAGGCTGGGCACGTGTCGAACACTCAGCCTACCCTCATGGTCATCGACGGTCACTCGCTCGCCTTCCGCGCGTTCTACGCTCTGCCGGTCGACAGCTTCCAGACCCAGTCGGGGCAGCACACCAATGCGATCCACGGCTTCATCGCCATGCTGATCAACCTGCTCGGCAATGAGCGGCCGGATGCTCTGGCCGTCGCGTTCGACATCTCGCGGCACTCGTTCCGCACTGAGGAGTACCCCGAGTACAAGGGCACCCGCGGCGAGACGCCGCCGGAGTTCAAGGGACAGATCCCGCTGCTGCAGGACGCGCTGCACGCGATGGGCATCCGGACCATCGAGAAGGAGAACTACGAGGCGGACGACATCCTCGCGACCCTCGCGACCCGTGCATCGGAGCACGGGTATCGCGTACTCGTGGTGAGCGGCGATCGCGACACGATCCAGCTCGTCGATGATCGCGTGACGCTGCTCTACCCGTCGAAGCAGGGCGTGAGCGAGCTCACCCGCTACGACGCGACCAAGGTCATGGAGCGCTACGGAATCCGCCCGGAGCAGTACCCCGAGATCGCGGCCCTCGTCGGAGAGACGAGCGACAACCTGCCCGGCATTCCGCGGGTCGGTGAGAAGACCGCCGTCAAGTGGATCAACCAGTTCGGGTCGCTGGAGGAGATTCTTCGACGTCAGGACGAGGTCGGCGGCAAAGTGGGGGAGAGCCTGCGCGAGCACGCGCACCTCGCGGAGCGCAATCGCCGTTTGAACCGTCTCGTGCGGGATGTCGAGTTGGATCTGGAACTCGACGACCTGAAGCGCGGCGAGATCGACATGTCAGCGGTGCAGGAGATCTTCTCCAAGCTCGAGTTCCGCACCCTCCTGCAGCGCGTGGCGAAGCTCGCGGGTGCCGAGGTGCCCGTGGGCGGCTCCGCACCCACTCCGGGGGCTTCTCTCGCCCCGGAACGGCCGAGTCCGAAAAACCTCATCGACGAGGAGCTGGCGGACTGGCTCTCGAAGCACGAGGCTCCGGCGGTGCTTATCCGCGAGCTGGACGGCGGCTACGACGTCGGGATCGCGACGGCGGACGCATCGGTGCGCTTCGACTGGCAGCCCGGCGGACGGGACTATTCGCTGTTCGAGCATTGGCTCTCCTCGGATGCGCCGAAGGTCTTCTACGACTCGAAGCAGCAGCTCGCACTCGCGCGACGTGCGGGTGCATCGATCGGCGGCATCGCGGGCGATGTGCTGCTCGCGACATGGGTACTCCGCCCGTCGACCGCGGAGAAGAGCCTCTCCGATGCCGTGTTCCGCTATCTCGGCGAGCAGGTGCCCGAGGGGGACCCGAATCAACTCGTTCCGGAAGAGGGAAGCACCGCAGACACCGCGACGCTCGCCTGGTACGCAGTGCGCACGCACGCAGCGGCGGTAGAGCGGTTCGAGTCGCGATCGGAGGAGATCTACCGCGAGATCGAGCTTCCGCTCGTGTCGGTGCTGGACGGGCTGGAGGCTCGAGGTGTGCAGGTCGATCGTCCGCTGTTCGAAGCGCATCACGCGGAGCTCAGCGAACGCGTTGCGACGCTGCAGCAGGCGGCGTTCGACGCCATCGGGCACGAGGTCAATCTGTCCTCCCCGAAGCAGCTGCAAGAGGTGCTGTTCGACGAACTCGACATGCCGAAGACGCGCAAGACGCAGCGCGGCTACACCACCGATGCCGCGGCGCTCTCGGAGCTGCAGGCCAAACAGCCGCACCCCTTCCTCGATGCCCTGCTCGGGCACCGCGACGCGAACAAGCTGCGGCAGATGATCGAGACGCTGATCAAGTCGGTGCAGTCCGATGGGCGCATCCACACGACGTTCGTGCAGACGGGATCGAGCACCGGGCGACTGGCTTCGACCGACCCGAACCTGCAGAACATCCCGGTGCGTTCGGAGGAGGGGCGGCGCATTCGTGAGGGCTTCATCCACGCGAGCGACTTCGAGACGCTGATGACGGCGGACTACTCGCAGATCGAGATGCGCATCATGGCTCATCTGTCGGGGGATGCCGGCCTCATCCAAGCATTCAACGAGGGCGAGGATCTCCACCGTTTCGTGGGCGCCCGCATCTTCAGGGTCGAACCCGCTGAGGTCACCAATGAGATGCGATCGAAGGTGAAGGCGATGTCGTACGGCCTCGCGTACGGGCTCTCGGCCTTCGGATTGTCGAAGCAGTTGAACATCAGCTCCGCGGAGGCGAAGCAGCTCATGACCGACTATTTCGAGCGATTCGGAGGGGTGCGCGACTATCTTCGCTCCGTGGTCGATCAGGCCAAGCGCGACATGTTCACGGAGACCATCTACGGTCGCCGGCGCCCCTTCCCGGACCTCGCGAGTCCCAACCGCGTCTTGCGGGAGAACGCCGAACGTGCGGCGCTCAACGCCCCGATCCAGGGTTCGGCCGCCGATATCATCAAGCGCGCGATGATCCGCGTGGAGCACCGCATCGCCGAGGCGAATCTGTCATCGCGGATGCTCCTGCAGATCCACGACGAGCTCATGTTCGAAGTGGCGAGGGGAGAGTGGGACACGCTCGAGGCGATCGTGCGCGAGGAGATGGCGGGCGCCGCCGAGCTATCGGTGCCGCTCGAAGTGCAGGTCGGGCACGGGCCGAACTGGAACGCCGCAGCGCACTGAGCTTGAAGGTCGACGCGGTCGGGCGCCGACGCGCCGACCTGTTCGCACGATTGATCCCGGGCGCGTCGCTGGGTAGTATGAAGTGTCACAACTGTGGCGACTCAACCATGTCCACGCGTGGGGGCGCTTGCGAATCCTTGAGATTCGGCCGAAATCGGCGCGCTTCCGCCTCGATACCCTGTCCATTCTGGAGACCAATTACATGACGAACGCAACGACCGAACGCAAGCAGGTCGCAGTTAACGACATCGGCTCGGCCGACGACTTCCTTGCAGCGGTCGAATCGACCCTGAAGTTCTTCAACGACGGCGACCTCATCGAAGGTACCGTCGTGAAGATCGACCGCGACGAGGTGCTCCTCGACGTCGGGTACAAGACCGAGGGCGTCATCCCCTCGCGCGAGCTGTCCATCAAGCACGACGTCGACCCCGGTGAGGTCGTCGAGGTCGGCGATTCCGTCGAGGCTCTCGTGCTCCAGAAGGAGGACAAGGAAGGCCGCCTCATCCTGTCGAAGAAGCGTGCTCAGTACGAGCGCGCTTGGGGCGACGTGGAGAAGATCAAGGAGAACGAGGGCGTCGTCACCGGCACCGTCATCGAGGTCGTCAAGGGCGGCCTCATCGTGGACATCGGACTCCGCGGCTTCCTCCCGGCATCGCTCATCGAGCTGCGTCGCGTACGCGACCTGACCCCGTACCTGGGCCAGGAGATCGAGGCGAAGATCCTCGAGCTCGACAAGAACCGCAACAACGTGGTGCTCTCGCGTCGCGCTCTCCTCGAAGAGACGCAGTCGGCGACGCGCTCCTCGTTCCTCGCCGAGCTCAAGCCCGGCCAGGTGCGCAAGGGCGTCATCTCCTCGATCGTCAACTTCGGCGCGTTCGTCGATCTCGGCGGCGTCGACGGTCTCGTCCACGTCTCCGAGCTGTCGTGGAAGCACATCGAGCACGCATCGGACGTCGTCGAGGTCGGCCAGGAGGTCACCGTCGAGGTGCTCTCCGTCGAGCTCGACCGCGAGCGCGTCTCGCTGTCGCTCAAGGCGACGCAGGAGGATCCGTGGCAGGTATTCGCACGCACCCACGCCATCGGCCAGATCGCGCCGGGCGTCGTCACGAAGCTCGTTCCCTTCGGTGCGTTCGTTCGCGTGGCGGACGGCATCGAGGGCCTCGTGCACATCTCCGAGCTGTCCGGCCAGCACGTCGAGCTCGCTGAGCAGGTCGTTCAGGCAGGCCAGGAGGTCTTCGTCAAGATCATCGACATCGATCTCGATCGTCGTCGCATCTCGCTGAGCCTGAAGCAGGCGAACGAGGGAGTGGATCCCGAGGGCACCGAGTTCGACCCCGCACTCTACGGCATGACCACGGAGTACGACGAGAACGGCGAGTACAAGTACCCCGAGGGCTTCGATCCTGAGACGCAGGAGTGGAAGGAAGGCTTCGAGTCGCAGCGCGAGAAGTGGGAGCAGGAGTACGCTGCCGCGCAGGAGCGCTGGGAGGCGCACAAGAAGCAGGTCGCTTCGATGCTCGCAGAGGCTGCTGCTGCACCCGCTGCCGACAGCCCGTCGTCGACGTTCTCGAGCGACGCCGCTTCGGCCGGCGCTCTCGCAGACGATGCCGCGCTGGCTGCACTGAAGGCGCAGCTCGAGGGCAACTAACCCGTTCAGCGCGCAGGAAGGCCCGGTCCCCGTTCGGGGGCCGGGCCTTCCGGCGTTGTGTCGACGCAGTCGTGCATCATGGGCGTGGAGCGGCGCCGCGGCCGACGTATCGCCGAACTGGCCCGTTCAGGCAGCGGGCTGCGCGTTCAGCGCGGCGCGCTCGCGCCGGTCGCGGAGGGCGCGCTGGAGTCTCCGGACGAGCAGAGCGATGACGAGTCCGAGTACGACGAGCGCGACCAGCGGCGCGACGACCGCCAGCACGGTGAGTACCACGGCACCGAGGTCCTCGAAGGCGCTGGCCACGGCCGCTCCCGCGCCCGCCGTCAGAATGTTGAGGATCGGGCGCGCGATGGCTTTCAGCGCGTGCGGAATCAGTGCGATGCACGCGCCGAGCACGACCGGCCAGACCTCGGCGGAAGTGATGAAGGCGGCTGGATCCGCCACCGCGACGGTGTCGCTTCCCGCCCCGGCCGAGAAGACCATTCCGCCGGAAGCCGGGCGGATCACCGTGTGGAGCACGTCGTTGACCGAGTCGAGCGCCGGAACCTTGTCGACCAGCATCTCGAAGACCAGCAGCACCCCGAGAATGCCGAGGCACCACTCGTTCTCGATCCAGCTCCATCCGCTCGGCAGCGCGACCCACTCCGTGAATCTGGAGAGGAGTCCGAGGCCGAGCAGCGGGATGTACGCGTTGAGGCCCGCCGATGCTGCAAGCACGACCCCGGTGATGATCTCGAGCATGACTGCCTCCCCGCACTCAGCCTACGGTGTCGACGGATAAGCTGACAGCATGCGACTGATCGGGTTGACGGGCGGCATCGCCGCAGGAAAATCGACGATCGGCAGACGGCTTGCTGGGCACGGGGCGATTCGCATCGACGCCGACGAACTCGCTCGAGAGGCGGTGGCACCCGGATCGCCCGGGCTCGCACGCGTGAGGGAACGGTTCGGTGCGGGGCTGATGCGCGAGGACGGTGCGTTGGATCGCGCGGCGCTCGGCGCCATCGTGTTCGGCGACGCCGCAGCGCTGGAAGATCTCAACGCGATCGTGCACCCCGAAGTGCGCCGGCTCTTCCGAGAGCGCGTGGAGCTCGCCCGCGCCGACGATCCCGATGCCGTCGTCGTGTACGAGGTGCCGCTGCTCGTGGAGACCGACGCGCGCGATGAACCCTGGGACCTCATCGTCGTCGCAGAGGCCGACGCCGAGACGCGTGTTTCACGCATGACGTCGCTCCGCGGAATGACCCCCGAGGACGCGCGCCAGCGCATCTCCAGGCAGGGGAGCGACGCCCAGCGGCGCGCGGTCGCCGACATCGTGATCGACACATCCGGCAGTGAGGCTGAAACGCTCGCCCAGACGGATCGCCTCTGGGAGCGCCTCATCAACCGCGGCTGAAATGCGCCGCCGACGTTCAGCTGCGGCTGAACTCTGCCACCCAGTCGAGCTGCAGCTGCGCGATGAAGGCGATGGCCGCGAAGCACACGAGAATGATCACCCAGCTCCAGGAGTAGCACCGCGCGAGGACGCGCTGCGCCCGCGGCGGGACGGGAATGTCGCCGACCGCGTAGGCGCGGAGCAGCGTGACCCAGAACAGCGGGATGGTCGCCGTCCACACGACCATGCACCACGGGCACAGCGTTCCGAGCGCGAACACGCTCTGGGCGAAGAGCCAGATGACGAGTGAGAACGCGCCGAGCAGGCCGACCTGATACGCAACCCAGAACCACGGTGCGAACCGTGCTCCCGCGAGCAGTGCGACGCCGACCGCGATCGGTGCGACGAAGGCGGCGACGCCGATGATCGTGTTGCTGAAGCCGAGGAGCGCTCCCTGCCACGAAGCCATGTTCGGGCCGCACGTCACGAGAATGCTCACCGAGCAGTTGGGGATGTAGTCGGGGTTCTGAAGCGTCTTGACGTACTCCGTGAGGAGTTCGAACGATGCGAACCATCCGATGGCTCCGGCGATGATCGTGAATACTGCGAATGCGACAGGGCGGGACGCCGCGCGGAGCTCTGAACTCATGGCGCGATCCTACTGCGCCCACCTGCGAGTTCTTCTCCCACCCCCCTCTCGGACACCGTCGTGACATAATGGTGATGGTGAGAGGCGCCGCACTGGCGCATTTCACGCACAGTCTTTTGAAGGTCGATGACCTTCACCGGTCGATGAACGACCGAGCGCGAGCGAACCCGCTCGCGGAGAACAGGATTCGCGGGTTACTCCGCACGATGAGCAACCCCAGGGGAATGCGCATTCTCCCGGGGCAGAGGAGACACCAGGAATGGTGAAGAACACGGTAATCGAAGAACACGACAAGTCGGGGGACGAGCCCTCGGAGGATCTCGGCGAGGCGGTCGAGTCGGCTGAGTCGGCCGAGTCGAAGGAGGCGAGTGAACCGGCGAGTGGCTCTTCGGAGAAGCCCGAAGAGGCCTCGGGTGCTGCTGGAGCGGACGCTCCGCAGCTCATCCTTCCGCTCGCCGAGATGAGCCCCGAAGAACGCTTCCGCGCGACGACGCGGCTCATCTTCCTCGCCCCCGATGTACCGCCGATTGCGCCCCGGCCTCGGCGCGTCGACTTCAGGCCGACCGAGCTCCGACAGCTGGACGATCTGCTCGACGAGCGCTTCTCGCGGGAGGATGCGTCGGGGGAACGCGACACGGCGTCCTCTCAGCGCCGCAATCGGCGCCGCTCCTCGAATGAGACATCCTCGACGACCGAGGAGGACGCACCGCGGCGACAGCCGCGGCAGGCCCCGGTCATCACGGAGCCGCAGAAGGTGAAGGGCTCGACCAGGCTCGAGGCGAAGAAGCAGCGGCGGCGCGACGGTCGCGACGCGGGGCGGCGTCGCGTGGTCATCACCGAATCCGAGTTCCTCGCGCGACGGGAATCCGTCGACCGCGAGATGATCGTCCGCACCACCGCGGATCGGGTGCAGATCGGGGTGCTGGAGGACAAGGTGCTCGTGGAGCACTACGTGGCGCGCTCCAGCGAGAACTCGCTCATCGGCAATGTGTATCTCGGCCGGGTGCAGAATGTGCTTCCGAGCATGGAGGCGGCCTTCGTCGACATCGGTCGTGGGCGGAATGCGGTGCTCTACTCCGGCGAAGTCGACTGGTCGGAGTTCGAGGGCGGCAACACGGCTCGTCGCATCGAGAACGCGCTCAAGCCCGGGGATCACGTGCTCGTCCAGGTGACGAAGGATCCGGTCGGGCACAAGGGTGCTCGGCTGACGAGCCAGATCTCGCTCCCGGGGCGCTTCCTCGTGTACGTACCGGGCGGTGCGATGAACGGCATCTCGCGCAAACTCCCGGACACCGAGCGAGCGCGTCTGAAGAAGATCCTCAAAGAGGTGCTGCCCACCGGCGCGGGGGTCATCGTGCGCACGGCTGCGGAAGGCGCCAGTGAGGATCAGCTCACCCACGACGTGCAGCGACTCACCCGGCAGTGGGAGTCGATCCAGAAGCGCGTCGAGAAGGGCGGCGGGCCGGTGCTGCTGCACTCGGAGCCCGACATGCTCATCAAGATCGTTCGGGATGTTTTCAACGAGGATTTCCACCGCTTGACGATCTCGGGCGCCGACACGTACGGGACCATCGAGAACTACCTCTCCCAGGTCGCGCCCGACCTGCTCGAGCGCGTCGAGCAGTACGCAGGGGAGCGCGACATCTTCGACGAGTACCGCGTGACCGAGCAGATCGCGAAGGCGCTCGACCGGAAGGTCTGGCTGCCCTCCGGCGGGTCCCTGGTCATCGACCGCACGGAGGCGATGACTGTTGTCGACGTGAACACCGGCAAGTTCGTCGGATCGGGCGGCAACCTCGAGGAGACGGTGACGAAGAACAACCTCGAAGCCGCAGAGGAGATCGTGCGGCAGCTCCGCCTTCGCGATATCGGCGGCATCATCGTGGTCGACTTCATCGACATGGTGCTCGAGTCGAATCGGGATCTCGTGCTGCGTCGCATGGTGGAGTGCCTCAGCCGTGATCGGACGAAGCATCAGGTCGCCGAGGTCACCTCGCTCGGCCTGGTGCAGATGACCCGGAAGAAGCTCGGGCTCGGGCTGCTGGAGTCGTTCAGCGAGCCGTGCGATGTCTGCGCCGGTCGCGGCGTCATCGTGCATCACGAACCGGTGAGCAAGCACCACCGCTCTGAAACGCCCGCACGGTCGTCGAAGCGCGGGAAAGGACAGCAGCAGTCGCAGTCGCAGTCGCAGCATCATCAGCAGGCGGAGGCGAAGGCGCAGACGCACGCGATCACCGACGGAGCCAAGAACATGCTGGCTCAGGTGGCCGCATCGACGCTGCACGCTGCGAAGGAACCGGAGCGTGATGATCCGCTTACGGGAAGCGCGCAGGCGGGCGCAGAACGCGCGGCCCGTTCGGATGAGCCGCGCGAGCCGCGCGAGCCGCGCGAGCCGCGTCAGGAACGAGCGGAGCCCGCATCAGCCGGCCTGCTCGATTCCGTGCTCGACGCGCTTCCCGAGGCTCCGGCCGCCGGAAACGGCCGTGCGCGAAACCGGCGCGTGACCACCGCCCCGGTGCGCGGGGGCTCCGACGCCGGTCGTTCAGGCGGTGTCGGCCGGAGCGGGGCCGAGTCGACGTCGGGTGCGCCGGTCGACCCGAAGCAGGCGGCCCAGCTCGCTCTCGCCGAAGCGCTGGACGCCACGGCAAAGCTCAAGGACGCCGGGCGATCGTGACACGCGCAGGCACCTATTTGACCAGAATTGGTGCTTCGAGATAATATTGACCGTTGGTGCCACTCTTCGGGTGGCGAACACAAGCTTCGATCGCGGCGGCGCTGCGGTTCGACACGCAAGGCGATCCTCGAGAAAAGGGTATGAAGTGGTTTACGCAGTAGTGCGCACAAGCGGACGTCAGGAAAAGGTCGAGGTCGGCTCGATCATCACCGTCAACCGTGTTTCGGGCGACTCCACGGGCAAGCTTCAGCTTCCCGCGGTGCTCCTCGTCGACGGCGACCAGGTGACCACCGACGCGGCCGAGCTGGCCAAGGTCACCGTCACCGCAGAGGTGCTCAACGACCTCCGCGGACCGAAGATCGTGATTCAGCGATACAAGAACAAGACCGGTTACAAGAGCCGCCAGGGGCACCGTCAGGATCTGACGCGCCTCAAGGTCACCGGCATCAAGTAATCGCTTCGACATCGATTCAAGGAGTAGAGACTCATGGCACATAAGAAGGGCGCCAGCTCCACCCGCAACGGTCGCGACTCGAACGCTCAGCGCCTCGGCGTCAAGCGCTTCGGCGGCCAGCAGGTGAACGCCGGCGAGATCATCGTCCGTCAGCGCGGAACCCACTTCCACCCGGGCGCGAACGTCGGCCGCGGCGGAGACGACACGCTGTTCGCTCTCGCGGCGGGCGCTGTGGAGTTCGGTGCTAAGGGCGGCCGCAAGGTCGTCAACATCGTAGCCGCAGCCTAACTGCAGGCAATCAACGGCGAGGCGGGCTTCGGCTCGCCTTTTGCCGTATCTAGGGGCAGGAAATCAGGAATGGTCACGTTTGTCGATCGGGTGCAAGTGCACGTCCAATCAGGCCGCGGCGGAAACGGCTGCGTGTCGATTCGTCGTGAGAAGTTCAAGCCGCTCGCCGGCCCCGACGGGGGCGCCGGCGGGCATGGCGGGGACGTCGTACTCGTCGCCGATCCTCAGGTGACCACGCTGCTCGATTATCACCGCCGGCCGCATCGAAGCGCGGAGAACGGCGGGTACGGGGCTGGCGACTACCGCGCCGGAACGAACGGCGCCGACCTCGTGCTCCCCGTGCCGGTCGGCACGGTCGTGAAGGATGAGGCGGGAGAGACGCTCGTCGACCTCGCCGAGCCGGGAACGCGATTCGTCGCGGCCAAGGGCGGCGTCGGCGGCCTCGGCAACCTCGCACTCGCGAGCAGCAAGCGGAAGGCGCCCGGCTTCGCGCTGCTGGGCACGGAGGGGTGGGCCGGCACGCTCACCCTCGAGCTCAAGACGATCGCCGATGTCGCGCTCGTCGGGTACCCGTCCGCCGGCAAATCGAGCCTCATCGCTGCGATGAGCGCTGCGAAGCCGAAGATCGCCGACTACCCCTTCACCACCCTCCACCCGAACCTGGGGGTGGTGCAGGTCGCAGATCACCGGTTCACGGTCGCAGACGTCCCGGGTCTCATCGAAGGCGCCAGCGAGGGCAAGGGACTGGGGCTCGACTTCCTGCGGCATGTGGAACGGTGCAGCGCATTGCTCCATGTGCTCGATTGCGCGACGCTGGAGCCCGGTCGCGATCCGCTCTCCGATCTCGAGGTCATCAAGAAGGAGCTCGCTGCGTATCCCGTGCCCGAGGGGCAGACCGCGCTGCTCGATCGCCCTCAGCTCGTCGCGCTGAACAAGATCGACGTGCCCGAGGGGCGCGAGCTCGCCGAGTTCGTGCGGCCGGAGCTCGAGGCGCAGGGGTACCGCGTCTTCGAGATCTCGACGGTGTCGCACGAGGGGCTGCGCGAACTCGGATTCGCTCTCGCGGAGCTCGTCGAGGCGGAACGACAGCGGCGCATCGATGAGGCTCCCGTGCAGGAGCGCATCGTGCTGCAACCCAAGGCCGTCGACGACGGCGGGTTCAAGGTCGTTCCGGAGGGTGGGAGCTACGGCACGCTGTACCGCATCCTCGGCGCGAAACCGGAGCGCTGGGTGGCGCAGACGGACTTCAAGAACGACGAAGCCGTCGGGTATCTCGCCGATCGTCTGCAGAAGATCGGCATCGAGGACGCCCTCGTGAAGGCGGGTGCCGTCGCGGGATCGACGGTGGTGATCGGCCCCGGCGCCGGCGTCGTCTTCGACTGGGAACCCACGATGACCAGCGCTGCAGAGGTGCAGATGGGCGCCCGAGGCACGGACCTGCGCGTCGACCCCAACGGGAGGCGCACCAACCAGGAGCGCCGGGTCGAATACCACGGCCTCATGGACGCGAAGGCGGAGGCTCGCGCCGAGCTCGAACGCGAGCGGAAGGCGGGGCTCTGGGAGGAGCAGGAGTGACGCACGGCGACGAACTGCTCGCGGCCCGCAGGGTCGTGGTGAAGGTGGGCTCCTCCTCGGTGAGCGGCGAGAATGCGGCGCAGATTCCGGAGCTCGTCGCCTCGCTCGCGCGGTTGCACCGGGCAGGGGCCCAGGTGATCCTCGTCTCCAGCGGGGCGATCGCGACGGGGGTGCCGTTTCTGCACCTCGCCGAGCGGCCCGACGACCTGGCGACGCAGCAGGCGGCCGCAGCCGTCGGCCAGAACATTCTCGTCAACCGGTACCAGCGCGCGCTGACGACGCACGAGATCATCGCGGGCCAGGTGCTCCTCACCGCGCACGACATCGAAAACCCCACGCATCGGGACAACGCCCGGCGGGCCATCGAACGCCTGCTGCAACTCGGGATCCTGCCGATCATCAACGAGAACGACACGGTCGCCACGCACGAGATCCGCTTCGGCGACAACGATCGTCTCGCCGCGCTCGTGGCCAGGCTCGTCGATGCCGACCGTCTGGTGCTGCTCTCCGATGTCGACGCCCTGTACACGGCGCCGCCGATGATCGCGGGTGCCGAGCGAATCGCCGCCGTGGAGTACGGCGACCCTCTGGAGGGCATCGAGATCGGTGAGAGCCAGTCGGGCTGGGGCACCGGCGGCGCCGCGACCAAGGTGCAGGCCGCCCGGCTCGCCGCGGATGCCGGTGCCACCGTGCTGCTCACCGAGACGCGATTGCTCGCAGCGGTGCTCGAAGGCGCCGATCACGGCACGCGGTTCGCGGCGCGTCCCTAGTGCCCTCCGCGGTGTCTGCGGTCGTGGGTCAGGCACTAGGCTGATGCTCATGTCTGCTGCTGATGCCTTTCTGGAGCGGCTCGAGCGCGCGCGCGATGCCGCTCGAACGCTCGCCGTCGCCACCACCGACGCGAAGAACTCCGCGCTCGAAGCGCTCGCTGTCGGTCTCGAGAATGCGATTCCCGAGATCGTCGCAGCGAATGCTCAGGATCTCGCCAGAGGCGAGCAGAACGGTATCGGAGCCGGGCTGCTCGACCGCCTGCGACTCGACGACTCCCGAGTGCGCGCCCTCGCCGCATCGGTTCGGGAGATCATCTCGCTGCCGGACCCCGTGGGCCAAGTCGTTCGCGGGAGCACCCTCGCGAACGGCATCGGGATCAGCCAGGTGCGCGTGCCCTTCGGCGTGATCGGCGCGATCTACGAGGCCCGGCCCAACGTCACGATCGACATCGCCGCGCTCGCGCTCAAGAGCGGCAACGGTGTGGTGCTGCGCGGGGGCAGTGCGGCCGAGCAGACGAATGCAGCACTCGTGCGCATCGTTCAGGACGCCGTCTCCAGTGCGGGTCTCGCGGGCGAGGCGGTGCAGACGATCGACCAGTTCGGGCGCGAGGGCGCGGGCCGCTTGATGCGCGCGCGAGGCTATGTCGACGTGCTCATTCCGCGTGGCAGCGCAGCGCTGATCTCGACCGTCGTCACGGAGTCGACCGTTCCCGTCATCGAGACCGGATCAGGCGTGGTGCACGTGTTCGTGGACGAGACCGCCGATGACGATATGGCGGTCGAGATCGCGCTGAACGCGAAGACGCATCGCCCGAGCGTCTGCAACGCTGCCGAGACCCTGCTCGTGCACCGCGGAGCGGCCGACCGCCTGCTGACGCGGCTGACGGACGCCCTCCGCGCTGCGGACGTGTCGATGTTCGGAGACGCCGCGACGGTGGAGCGCGTCGCCGGGATCGCGCCGGCGACGGAGGAGACCTGGGCGACGGAGCATCTCGCCCTGGAGATGGGGATCAAAGTCGTCGACTCCCTCGACGAGGCGCTCGCCCACATCGAGCGGTACTCCACGCGGCATACCGAGGCGATCGTCACCCGGGACTACGCGAATGCGGAGCGATTCCTGTCCGAGGTCGACTCCGCCGTGGTCATGGTGAACGCGTCGACCCGCTTCACGGACGGCGGCGAGTTCGGGTTCGGTGCAGAAGTCGGCATCTCCACGCAGAAGCTGCACGCGCGCGGGCCCATGGGCCTCCCGGAACTCACGAGCACCAAGTGGCTCGTTCGCGGTGCTGGACAGATACGCTGACGCCACCCGCTAGACTGATTCGGTACCACTCACCGTTACGAATGCAGGGGACCACCAATGTCACTTCTTGCCACGATCGCAGCTGCCGCCGAAGAGGGGCACCACATCGTCAATGAGCTGCCGTTCCCGGCTGTCGTATTCGGCATCATCGTATTCGCCCTCTTCGTCGTCTTCGCGGCGGTCACATTCTCCTTCCGCGATGTCGCGAATCGTCACGCGGCCAAGGCCGAGGCGTACGCCCGAGATCACGGCTCGGCTGCGCACCACTAGACGGGCGCGCCGAACGTGCCACACACACGTCGGATCGGGGTGATGGGCGGCACATTCGATCCTATTCATCACGGTCACCTCGTGGCCGCGAGTGAGGTCGCCCAGAGTTTCGGGCTCGACGAGGTGCTCTTCGTGCCGACGGGCCAGCCGTGGCAGAAGCAGAACGTCTCGGACAGCGAGCATCGGTATCTGATGACGGTGATTGCGACGGCGTCGAACCCCCGGTTCACCGTCAGCCGAGTGGATGTCGATCGAGCCGGCCCGACGTACACCGTCGATACGCTGCGCGATCTCCACGAGCAGCACCCCGACGCCGAACTCTTCTTCATATCGGGTGCCGACGCCGTCGAACAGATTCTGAGCTGGAAGGACGTCGAGCACCTCTGGGACTACGCTCACTTCATCGCAGTATCGCGGCCAGGTCATGACCTCTCGCTTTCGGGTTTGTCTGAGGACCACGTAAGCTTGTTGGAAGTTCCCGCGCTGGCGATCTCTTCGACGGATTGTCGGGCACGAGTCGCCCGAGGTTATCCGGTGTGGTACCTCGTGCCTGATGGTGTGGTGCAGTACATTGCGAAGCACGGGCTATACACCGAGGAAGCGACAGAGTGATGAGCGAGCAGGAAGAACAACGACCGCTGACCCGGCGCGAGCGGCGAATGCGCGACTTGGGCGAGACCGGCGCCATGGATCTCTCGGAGATCGGCGACGAGAGCGGAGATGCTCCTCAGCCGACCGCGCCCGCTGCACGCCCGGCGACCGAAGCCGACATCGAGATCTCGCCGTTTCACCCCGACGGAACGCCGCGCAGCCGGCGCGAGATGCGTCAGCTCCGCGAGGAGGCGCTCGCTGCGCTGGCGCCTCACGAAGCGGCGGATCCTCTCGAGCACACTGCATCGACCTCTGCGGTCGAGGAGGAGATCGTCGCCGAGCCGCTCGAGGAGTCCGATGCAGCGAACGAGACGGACGATCCTGAGGTCGTGACGGCGGAACCCGCGAGTGACGAGCCTGACTTCGACACGCTCATGTCGCCCCCGACCGAGCCGTTCACCGTCGAGGAACTGCGCGAAGCGGAGTCGTCGGAGCAGGTGCCGAGCGTCGAACCGGACCCGCGTGACGATCAGGTGTCCGCCGCCGCCGCGCCCGGGGCCGAGTCGGTGGAATCTTCTGCGCCACTCGAGCAGACGGAGCCGGACGCGCCGAGCAAGAGCAAGCGGCGCTTCCCGTGGCAGCGGTCGAAGCAGACGGACGCCTCCGGTGCGGAAGCCGCGGAGGTCCCCGCTGAGACGCTCGCCGATGAGCCGGTCGACGCAGCGCCGACGAGCGAGCCCGAAACGCGGGTCGAGACAGAAGCCATCGAGGCCGAGTTGGTGGACGAGGATCGGGCGCAAGCGGGCAGCGACGCTGAAACGACCGTGCTGGATGCGGCGCCCCCGGTCGCACCGGCGGAGGCGCCGGAGGATCTTCCGACAGCAGCGCCGGAAACGGCGATGCTTCCCACGCAGAGCGAAGCCGATGACGCTCAGGAGGCGAGCCTGCCGGCCGATCCTTCCGCGGCGCCCGCGCCCGGCGCCGAGACTGCGGCGAGTCCCCACCAGCGGGAGAACTACTCCTTCCCCGATATCGCGCCGCCGGAGGAATGGCGGTCGGTGTTCGACGACCCGTCAGGGCGACAGGTTCCCGACCAGGGGGAGAGCGCGACTCGTGACGGAGATTTCGACGACCTGATCTCCCGCGCGGTCGCGCAGGAGGGCTCGACGAGCAGTACAGGCACGTCCGCGCTGATCCTCCCCTCGATGCCTGAGGACACTGGCGGTCTGACGGGGCCGCTGGGAGCCACCGGTGATCTGTACGTGACGGGGTCGTTGAAGCTGCCGAAGTCGATCGGCGAGACCGGCGGGCACTCGGCGCTGCACGACTCCATCGAGATGGACCCGATCACGGGCGACCAGGTGCAGCACCGAGATGATTCCGGTGAGGGCCCGGCCCCGGTTTCGGCGCGTCACGCGGTCAGCGCTCGGGTCGACTCCGGCATTCCCGTGGTGGCGAAGCCTACTCGGGAGAAGAGCAAGCTCCCGCTCGTGCTGTCGCTGACCGGTGGTGGTCTGCTGATCGTCGTCGTCGGCCTCGGTGCCTGGGGCGCGAGCAACGGATTCTTCGGCTGACCGGCCGAAGCACATGACATGTCGAACGAAGGAAACGAACTGAACGCTGCAACTGACGCACGAGATGTGCGAGCCGACCTGAAGCGCGCTGTGGTCGCTGCCGATGCGAAGGGAGCCACCGCGCCGGTCGCGCTCGAGGTGACGGAGCAATTCGGTCTTGCCGACGTGTTCCTGATCGTGAGCGGTGCCGTCGAGCGGAATGTGCAGGCCATTTCCGACGGCATCGAGGATGCGCTGAACGGTGCGGGTGTGCGCACGGTGCGCCGCGAGGGGCGGGAGAGCGGTCGCTGGATCCTGCTCGACTTCGGCGATCTCATCGTCCACGTGTTCCACCAGGAGGAACGGGATTTCTACCAGCTCGAGCGTCTCTGGCAGGACTGCCCGGCGATCGAAGTCAGCGAGTTCCTCGCCGATGCCGGGCGGGAGCACAAGGCCGACTGACGGTGACGCGCCCGAGATCCGCCGATTTGGCTCTCGCGTGTCCAGGTGATGTAAAGTAGAAGAGTTGTCGGGCGAGCATTCGTCCGACTTCCCTGGGTCTATGGCGCAGCTGGTAGCGCACCTGCATGGCATGCAGGGGGTCAGGGGTTCGAGTCCCCTTAGATCCACCAGAGTTCGAGAACGGCCCCGCTTCGGCGGGGCCGTTCTCGTTTGCAGACGAAGCGCTGTACGAGCAGCGGCAGCGCTGCTGTGCGCAGTCCCGCCAGGCTTCGCCCTCATGAATCCCGCGTGAACGGGAGGGGCTCAGGCGCTGCACCCCCGCTGCGAAGCGAACGCCGCGCTGCGCGACGAGAGCGGCTTCGGCGCACGAGAGATCGCGCGAGCAGGCCCTGGCGCGGGCTGAACAGGTAGGCGAGCGCGAACGCGATTCCCTGGACGAGGATGACCAGCCCTCCGGAAGACGCGTCCATCCAGTAGCTCACCATGATGCCGGTGACTGAGCAGACCGCGGAGAGCGCGGGCGCGATGATCAGCATGCGGCCGAAGCGATCCGTGAGCAGATACGCGGTGGCGCCGGGGATGATGAGCATGGCGACGACGAGGATCACGCCGACCACCTGCAGCGCCACCACGGACGTCAGAGCCAGGAGGCCGAGCAGGAGCGCCCCGAGCTTTCTCGGGCTGAGTCCGATCGCGTGCGCGTGCGTCGGGTCGAAGGCGTACAGTGTCAGGTCTCGGCGCTTGACGATGAGTACGACGAATGCGAGAGCCGCGAGGATGCCGATCTGCATGAGGTCGGCGTCGGAAACGCCGAGAATGTTGCCGAAGACGATGTGGGTGAGGTCCGTCTGACTGGGTACCACGGAGATCAGCACGAGCCCGAGCGCGAAGAGCGTGGTGAAGACGATGCCGATGGCGGCGTCCTCCTTGACGCGACTCGTGTCGCGGATCGCCCCGATCAGGACGACCGCGAGAAAGCCGAAGACGAGCGCGCCGAGCGCGAAGGGGGCTCCGATCAGGTAGGCGAGCACCACACCCGGCAGAACGGCGTGCGATACGGCGTCTCCCATCAGCGACCAGCCGGTGAGCACGAGCCAGCAGGAGAGCACTGCGCACACGACGGCGGCGATCGTCGTCGTGAGGATGGCGCGCACCATGAACTCGTACTGGAGCGGTTCGATGATGAAGTCCAGGACGGTCATTTCTCGTCTCCCGCTTCCGATGACATCGGGCTCTCGAGCCCGAACGCCTGAGCCAGACGTTCAGTCGCGAGAGCTTCGCGCACAGTGCCGTGGAAGAGCACGCGGCGAAGCAGGAGCGCCGCTTCGTCGGCGAGGTCGGGAAGCGCATGCAGGTCGTGGGTGGAGACGAGCACGGTGCGGCCGGCTCCTGCGAGTTCGCGGAGCAGGCGCACGATGGTCGCTTCGCTGCGCTGGTCGACGCCGGCGAACGGTTCGTCGAGGAGGAGCGTCTCCGCGTCTTGCGCGATGCATCGCGCAACGAAGGCGCGCTTCTTCTGGCCGCCTGAGAGCGAACCGATCTGGCGGTCGCTGAGATCCGTGAGCTCGACGCGCTCGAGCGCGTCCTCCACCGCGCGTCGGTCCGCGGAGCCCGCGCGCCGCGTGATGCCCAGTCGGCCGTAACGGCCCATCATCACGACATCCCCCACGGAGACCGGGAACGCCCAGTCGACGTCCTCGCTCTGCGGAACGTACGCGACGCCCCCGCTCGCGCGCGCGGCTGCGGGGGGCAACCCCCCGATGCGGACCGTGCCGCTCTCGGGTCTGACCGCCCCCATGATCGACTTGAAGAGCGTCGATTTGCCCGAGCCGTTCATGCCGATCAGGCCGGTCACGCGGCCCGCATCCACCTGCAGTATCGCGTCATCGAGCGCCAGCACGTCGCCGTACCGCACCGTGACGTTCCGGACGTCGATGGCGGCGGTCACGATCGATCCTCGGGCGCAGCACTCAGGGCCTCGACGATGACGTCGGTGTCGTGGGCGAGCAGGTCGAGGTAGGTCGGCACCGGGCCGTCTGCCTCGGAGAGCGAATCGACGTAGAGGGTACCGCCGAAGGCGGCTCCCGAGGCCTCCGCGACCTGCTGCATCGGCCGGTCGGAGACGGTCGACTCGCAGAACACCGCAGGCACATCGTGGTCCCGCACGAACTCGATCGTGTCGGCGATCTGACGCGGCGTCGCCTGTTGCTCGGCGTTCACGGGCCAGATGTAGCGCTCGGTGAGGCCCGCATCCCGCGCGAGGTACGAGAAGGCCCCCTCGCAGGTGACGATGGCGCGGTGCGACTCGGGGAGCGCGGCGACGGCGTCGGTCAGGCGATCCTGCACCTGCTGGAGCTCGGCCTGATAGGCGGCGCCCTGTGCGGCGAAGTCGTCCGCGTGGTCGGGGTCGAGCTCGCTGAACGCGTCCACCATGTGGTCGATGTAGACCTGCGCATTCGTCGGGCTCATCCAGGCGTGGGGGTTCGGTTTGCCGGCGTACGCATCGCCCGCGATATCGATGGGATCGATGCCGTCTGAGACGACGACGTGCGGAACATCGGCCTGTTCCACGAACCGGGCGAACCACGCCTCCAGTCCGAGGCCGTTGTCGAGGATCAGGTCGGCTTCCGACGCCTTCGCGATATCCAAGGGTGTCGGCTCGTATCCATGGATCTCCGCGCCGACCTTGGTGATGGAGCGCACCTCGAGGTGGTCGCCGGCGACGTTCCGGGCCATGTCGGCGAGCACGGTGAAGGTGGTGAGCACGACGGGACGTTCTCCGCCCATCTCGTCGGCATGCTCGGTCGCGCTCGGGCTCGCGCATCCCGTCGCGAGCAGTGCCGCTCCGAGCAGGGATCCGAGAACCGACGCGACGCGCCTCGCCGCACTTATCTGCACTGGAAATTGCCCTCCGCCTAGTCGAATCGAAAAGTTCGACAACCCGAACTTTTCTGCGATGCTAGCGGAACGCGGGTGGAAACGCGAGCAGTGGATCGCCCGTCGAGCGGGCGGGGGAGCGCGGCAGGGCGCGTACACTGATGCGGGTGAACTCACGCGGACGCCTGCTCGACCTGGGTCTGGTCGTGCTCGGGGGAGCTGCGGGTTCCCTGGCACGCGCCTTCGTCGCCGCCGCGATCGTGCCACCGGGCGGCGAACCCGGCGCCACCTTGGCGACGCTGGTCGTCAACGTGACGGGGGCGTTCGCGTTGGGCGCGCTGGTCGAGGTCGTCGCCCGGCGGGGCGGCGCAAGGTGGCGGCGAGCGCGTCTGCTTCTCGGCACGGGAGTGCTCGGGGGGTTCACCACCTACAGCCTGCTGGCCGGCGAGCTCGCCGCAGCGGTGCTGGACGCTCGGATCATCTGGGCGCTCGGGTATGCGGGCGCGACGATCCTGGGCGGTGCGGCGGCGAGCTGCATCGGCGTAGTGGCCGGGCGCCGGATCGCGAGAACGCGAGGGCCGCGCTCATTCTCGGCAGGAACGGGCCGGTGAGCGACATGTGGACGGCGCTCGGCATCGCACTCGCCGGCGGTCTCGGTGCGGGCGCGCGGCATCTGGTGGACACCGCGCTTTCGTCGCGCCGCTCCACGCGCTTCCCGTGGGGGATTCTCACCGTGAACCTCACGGGCGCCTTCGTGATCGGGGTGCTCACCGGCCTGGCGGCGGATCACCCGCTCATGACGATCGGCACGACCGGCTTTCTCGGCGGGTACACCACGTTCAGCACGGCGAGCCTCGATACGGTGCAGCTTCTTGGGCAGCGACGCTACCGCGCGGCGCTCGCCAATGGAGCGGGAATGCTCGTGGCGGCCGTGGCGCTCGCGGTGGGTGGGATCCTGCTCGGACGATCCCTCGTCTAACCCGTGCCCCTCCGCGGAGCGTCGTCGGCACCGTTGCTCCGGTGCCGCTCAGCGCACGCGCTGCGCCGTGAACCGGAGATCCGGGTGCGCGTACGCGTCCTGCGCCTCGACGAGAGCGAGCTCCCGGGATCCCGCCGCGAAGGTGCGCTCGAGGAGCGAGAACACGCTGGCGGTCGTGCGTTCGAGCGCCTCGGCGCCGCTTCCCGTGCTCCGGTAGTGCGCGGTGAAGAGCGCAGCGGTCACGTCGCCCGAGCCGTTCACCTTGAACGGGATGCGCGGCGTTTCGATGAGCCAAGCCCCCTCATCGGTGACTGCGAGCATCTCGATGGAGTCCTCCGGGCGCTCCGGTCGATCCACGCTCGTGACGAGCACGGTGGACGGGCCGTCGGCGCGCACGAGGTCGACTGAGGCGAGCGTCGACTCGAGCGTGTCGGGCGACGTGCCCGTGAGGAACCCGAGCTCGAACTGGTTGGGCGTGATGAGGTCGGCCCGCGGCACGACGCGATCGCGGATGAGGTTCTGCACTTCGGGGGAGACGTGGCATCCGGATCGCGCATTGCCGAGCACCGGATCGCAGGCGTAGATCGCTTCGGGGTTCGCCAGCTTCACCCGCGCGACGGCGTCGAGAATCGCGTCGCCGATGCTGTCGCCGCCCTGGTACCCCGACAGCACCGCGTCGACGTCGGCCAGGCCGCCCCGCTCCTCGATGCCGGAGACGATCTCGCGCACGTCTGCGCCCGACATCATCGGGCCGCGCCACGAGCCGTAGCCCGTGTGGTTCGAGAACATCACCGTGTAGATCGGCATCACCTCCACGCCGATGCGCTGCAGCGGGAAGACCGCCGCAGAGTTGCCCACATGACCGAACGAGACTGATGACTGAATCGAGAGGATGCGCATGGTGTCGATCATGCCAGTGGTCCCCGGGATAGACCAGTTATGGTCTCATCGCGGGGACCACCTCTCATCGATACGATCAGAGCTCGGTGGTTCCCGAACGCCCGGGGCCCTCGCTGCCGGTGATCTTCGCCGCAGCGATCTTCACGGCTGCCGCCACCTTGCCTCCCGGAATGCCCCAGTACTGCGCCGACTCGCCGTTCACGCGGAGGAGGCCGAGGTTCGGATCCTCGAGGCCGCCGTCGAAGTAGGCCTCGACCTCGCCGTCCCACAGCTCTTCCGCCTTCGCGCGGTCCGCGACGAACTCGGCGACGCCCGAGACCGAGAGCCAGCTGCCCGTCTCGGCGAACGCCAGGTTGACCTGCGGATTCGCGCGAATCGCGTCGGCCTGATCGCCCTGAATTCCGATGAAGAACCACACATCGCCGTCGTCTGTGACCTCCTGCGGCGTCATCGGGTGCGACACGATCTTCCCGTCGGGGGTCGCGGTCGACAGCATCACGAAGCGCTCCTCGCGCATCACCTCGATCACGGTCTCCGGGGTCAACTCGGTCGATTCGCTCATGTTCGTCCTCCAGTCGCTGGTCTCGGGCACGGGTGCATGTCCCGTACGCAGTGTCGCGCAGCTCGGGGCGGTGCGGAAGCCCGTTGACACGACGCAATGGCGCGTCGCTCAGTGGGTCCGTTCAGATCGCGCGCCCGGGCGTGAGGGTGCCGCGCGGATCGAGCGCGGCCTTGATGGCGCGCTGCACGTCGAGCGCCACCGGGTCGAGCTGCCAGGCGAGCTCGTGCCGCTTCACGGACCCGATGCCGTGCTCTCCGGAGATGGTGCCCCCGAGCGAGAGCGCGAGGCGGGTGATGTCGTCGATCACGGCGTCGGCCTCGCGGATCCCCTCGGGAGTATCGGGGGATTCGACCGTGCTGTGGAGATTGCCGTCGCCGGCGTGCGCGACGGTCGAGACGCGCTTGCCGTGCTGCGCCGAGATCTGCGCGATTCCGCGGAAGACCTCGGCGAGGGCCGCGACGGGCACGCCGACGTCGCACGAGATTTTCAGTCCGCGCGCGTTGAGCGCGGGATTCGAGAGGCGGCGCGCTTCGAGGAGCGCGTCGGTCTCAGAGATCTCGCTGTCGTCGGCGCCGAGTTCGCGGCAGAGCGCCGTGATGGTCTCGGCCTGCACCTGCGCGTCCCAGCCGACGGTCTGCCCGACGAGCATGGCCCCGGCCGGCGGCGTCAGCCCGCTCGGGTGGAACGACTCGATGATCTCCACGCTCAGGGAGTCCATGAGCTCGAGCACCTCCGGGCGCACGGCGCTGTTGACGATCGCGGTGACCGCTCGACCCGCATCCTCGAGCTGCGGAAAGCTCGCGCGGAAGGTGCGCGGCGAGCCGGGCGGCACGGGCTTGAGCCGCACGGTGGCCTCGGTGATCACACCGAGCGTGCCCTCCGACCCGACGAAGAGGCGCGTGAGGTCGTACCCCACGACGTTCTTCCGGGTGCGCGCGCCGGTGCGCATCACACGGCCATCGGCGAGCACCACCTCGAGGGCCGACACGGCATCGCTGGTGACGCCGTGCGCGACGCAGCGCAGCCCGCCGGCGTTCGTCGCGATGTTGCCGCCGACCGTGCTGATGCGCGCGCTCGCCGGATCCGGGGGGAAGAAGAGGCCGTGGCGCCGAGCCGCAGCATCGAGGTCTGCGGTGATCACGCCGGGCTGCACCGTTGCGAGCCGGTTGGCGACGTCGATGTCGAGTATCGCCGCCATGCGGTCCACCGACACGACGAGGCCGCCCGGGTACGCCATCGCGCCTCCCGCGAGTCCGGTGCCGGCGCCGCGCACGCTCACCCGCACTCCGGAGCGGTCGGCCCACGCGAGGGCGGCCGAGACATCGGCCTTCGACTCTGCGAGCACCACCGCGAGCGGTGCCCCCTCATCGACGGCCCGCGATGTGTCGCGCGCATAGGGCGCGATGAGCTCGGGGTCGCGGACGAGTCGCGGCCCGAGGGCGGACTCCAGCGCGGAGAGATCCGGGTGCGGTGCGGTGCGGGTGTCGGTCACGTGCGCCTCCTTGCGTTCGGAATCCAGCGTAGCGGCGGGCGGCCGCACCGCGTGAGAGGATGAACGGCATGATGGGAACGAGCGGGGCGGGGCGGTACGCTCCGAGCCCCTCGGGGGACCTGCACATCGGAAACCTGCGAACCGCGCTGCTCGCGTGGTGCTTCGCCCGAGCGACCGGCCGGCGCTTCCTCATGCGGATCGAGGACCTCGACCGGGCGCGCGACGCCGGCGCCGCGACGCGCCAGCTCGAGGACCTCTCGCGCATTGGCATCGACTGGGATGGAGAGGCGGTGCTGCAATCGACGCTCGGAGCCGATCACGACGCGGCGATCGAGCGCCTGCGGGCCGCCGGGCTCGTCTACGAGTGCACCTGCACCCGCGCCGACATCCTCGCGGCTCCGACCGCACCGCACGCGCCTCCCGGAGCGTACCCCGGGACCTGTCGCAACCGGAGCGATGCCGACCGTGCACGCGAGCGGGAGCGCATCGCGCCGCGTCGGCCGGCGCTCCGGTTGCGCGTGCCGGGGGAAACCGGGGCTCCGGAGTTCTCGGACCGTATGATGGGCCGGGTCGCCGGCGACATCGACGACTTCGTGCTGCGTCGGGGCGACGGCACGGTCGCGTACAACCTCGCCGTCGTCGTCGACGACGCCTCGATGGGCGTCGATCAGATCGTGCGCGGTGACGACCTCGCGTCGTCGACGCCGCGGCAGATCGTGCTGCAGCGCCTGCTCGAGCTTCCCTCGCCTCCGGCGGTCGAGTATGCGCATGCGCCCCTCGTCCTCGGCCCGACCGGCGCACGACTCGCGAAGCGCGACGGAGCGGTGACGCTCTCGGATCTGCGTGCGGACGGCATCACCGCCGCGGACGTGCGCTCCGCCCTCGCTCAGTCGCTGCACCTCGCAGCCCCGGGGGAGCGGGTCACCGCAGACGCGCTCGTGGAGCGCTTCGACCCGGATGCGGTGCCGAGGACGCCGTGGACCTGGCCGGGCCCGGAGAAGCTCGTTACTTCTTGAGCGCCTTGATGATCCGTGCAAGTGCGCGCCCGGCGATCCAGACGAACGGCGTGCCGACGGCGAGCAGCGCGATGATGTTGGGCTCGAATCGGGTGGTGCCCTCGCGAGTGATGTAGGAGCCGACGGGCACGGCGAACCCGCCGCCTCCACCGCCCGAGCCCTCGCCCTGGGCGACGCCCTCGCCACCGCCGGCGCCTTCGCCCGCGCCGAAGCCGTACGCCGTGTACGCAACGGGGATGAGCGTCGTTCCGTCGATCTCGACGGGATCGCCGTACGCGGAGTGCACGCCGACCTCGACCAGGGTATCTGCGATCTGCTTCGTCAGGTGAGTCATGCGCCCAGACTACTCGTTCGCCCTACTCTTCGGCAGCCCCATGTCGAGACGTGCGCAGTGCTGCTGCGACGGGTCGTTTCGGTTCGATGTGGTCGCCCGAGGAGACATGCTTGATCCGCCGGATGACCCATGGCACGAAGTGCTCGCGAGCCCATACGACGTCTTCCCGTCGCGCCTCGCGCCAGCTCCGCTCCGGAAGATCGGGCACATCGAGCGGGGCGAGGTCGTGGGGAACGCCGAGGGCGGCGAGCGCCGCCCGCGCGATGGTGTGATGCCCGAGCGCGTTCAGATGCAGTCGATCACCCGCCCAGTAGCGGCTGTCGTGCAGCTCGTCGAGCGCCCACTGATCCACGACGATGCAGTCGTGCCGCTGCGCGACCTTGCGGACGTTCTCGTTGTAGATGGCGACCTTCCCGCGGATCGAGCGGAAGACCGGCTGGAAGGCGGTATCGACTCCGGTGAACAGCATGATGGTGGCGCCCCCGGCGCTCAGCCGCTCGACGACGCGCTCGAGCTTCGCGGCGACCTCGTCCGGGTCGGTGCCGGGGCGGATGACGTCGTTGCCGCCCGCGCACACGCTGATCAGATCCGGCCGCAGATCGAGGGCGGCGTCCACCTGGGTGTCCGCGATCTGCTGGATGAGCTTGCCGCGCACCGCGAGGTTCGCGTACGCGAAATCCTCGTCGAAGAGGCTCAGCACTTCGGCGAAACGGTCGGCCCACCCTCGGAGCCCGCCCGGGCTCTCCGGATCCGGATCTCCCACGCCCTCGGTGAAGGAATCACCGAGGGCGACGAAACGCGACCACGGAAGTTCGACCGGGGCCTGCTGAGCGCTGCCGTCCTGTGCCATTGCCTACCTCTGAGTGTCTCGAGATGCGGGGAGCCGGTCGCGGACCTCATCGAAGACGCAGCGGTCGGCATACAGCGATAGTCTAGAACGTCGTGACAGATTCGGACCCGGGCCTCCACCTTCCTGGGACGAGTGCAGCCGAGCACCTGCCGCCCGCGTACCCCGAACGCGCCGCGCACGGCACCGCCGGCACACTGCGCGCCTGGCAGGAGGAGGCCATCAGACGCTACCTCGAGACTGCTCCCCGCGATTTCCTCGCCTCGGCGACGCCCGGCGCAGGCAAGACGACATTCGCGCTCCGGCTCGCCGCGATCCTGCGCTCCAACCACACGGTGCGGCAGATCATCGTCGTCGCGCCGACCGAGCACCTCAAGACGCAGTGGGCGGATGCGGCGGCGCGCGCCGGAATCCGCTTGAACCCGCACTACTCGAACAGCGACGGGCTCGCATACGGGCGCCACTTCCACGGAGTCGCCGTGACGTACGCCCAGGTCGCCATGAAGCCGGTGCAGCACCGACTCCTGACCGAGCACGAGGACACCCTCGTGATCATGGACGAGGTGCACCACGGCGGCGACGCCCTCAGCTGGGGCGATGCGATCCGTGAGGCGTACGGCAATGCGCGGCGCCGACTCTCGCTGACCGGAACCCCGTTCCGCTCGGATGAGGCTCCCATCCCCTTCGTGCAGTACGCGCCGCAGGGCGACGGCTCGCGCCTCTCGCTCACCGACTACGACTACGGCTACGGGCGGGCCCTCGCCGATGGCATCGTGCGCCCGGTCATCTTCATGGTGTACGCGGGGAAGATGCGGTGGCAGACGTCGGCCGGCGAGGAGATGGAGGCGGCGCTCGGCGAGGGCAACACGAAGGACGTGACGTCGCAGGCGTGGCGCACCGCGCTCGATCCTGCCGGCGACTGGATCGGCAAGGTGCTCCGCGCTGCTGATCGCCGCCTGACGGAGGTGCGCCAGCAGGTGCACGACGCTGGAGGGCTCGTCATCGCGACGGATCACGCCTCGGCCAGGTCGTACGCCGCCCAGCTCACGGAGATCACCGGCGAGGAGGTCTCGCTCATCCTGTCGGACGACGCGGGGGCGTCGGAGAAGATCGACGAGTTCTCGCGCGGCGAGCAGCGGTGGATGGTCGCCGTGCGCATGGTGTCGGAGGGCGTCGACGTGCCGCGGCTCTCGGTCGGCGTGTATGCGACGAGCTCGTCGACGCCGCTGTTCTTCGCGCAGGCGATCGGGCGCTTCGTGCGCTCGCGCCGCCGCGGGGAGGTCGCCTCGGTGTTCATCCCGAACGTACCGGCGCTCATGCAGCTCGCCTCCGAGCTTGAGAAGGAGCGCAATCACGTGCTCGAGGGGCCGAAGAGCGCCGAGGAGATGTGGGACGCCGAGGCGGCGCTCATGGCCGAGGCCGAGCGCGGCGATCAGGCATCGCCGGAGCTGGTCGAGGGGGAGACGTTCGCCTACCAGGCGCTCGCCTCCGACGCGCACTTCGACCGCGCGGTCTTCGACGGCGCGGAGTTCGGCGGATACGCCGAGGTCGAGACCGAGGAGGAGCTCGACTTCCTCGGCTTCCCCGGCCTGCTCGAACCGCAGGAGGTGCGGGCGCTGCTGCAGCAGCGGCAGGCGAGGCAGGCGCGCCGCAGCGCTGGGCGGCAGGGGATCCTCGAGCACGCGCCCGAAAAGGCCGAGGCGCCCGAGGCGCTGCACCGCACGCTCGGCGAGCAGCGCAAGCTGCTCAGCTCGCTCGTCGGCATGTATGCGAAGGTCTCGGGCGAAGCGCACAAGGACATCCACACCGAATTGCGCCGAGTCTGCGGCGGCCCGGCCGTCGCTCAAGCCTCCGTCACGCAGCTGCAGAAGCGGATCGAGCTGCTGCGACGGCGTCTCCGCCCCTAGTCCAACGCGACGCGCGCGAGATCCCGGGCCGATTCGATCCGACTCCGAAATCCGTGCTAAGTTATCTTCTGTTCGGCCGATGAAGGTGCGAATCGTTCGCGCGGGTGGCGGAATGGCAGACGCGCTAGCTTGAGGTGCTAGTGCCCGTATTAGGGCGTGGGGGTTCAAGTCCCCCTCCGCGCACGTGAACGAAAGAGGCTCTCCCGAAGGAGGGCCTCTTTTGCGTTGCTGGCGCACGGATTGTCCACCCCCTGGCGCGATCCGGAAGCACTCGTCACCATCGATGACGCCGGCGCTTCTCTCGTCGGCCGAGGCGAATGGGACGACGGACCCGAAGGGGTGAGACATGAACGATTCGCGTGATGAGCACATTCGCAGCGCGCCGGGCTCGGATCCGACGAAGGTGAGGCATCAGCGCGCCCTCACTTCCGCGTCGGGAACCGTCTGGGTGGTCATGAGCGCACTGCTCCTCATCGTGACCTCCGTCCCGCTCATCGCGATCATCGCGCTGCGACCGGGCCCGGTGCGCCCTGTTGCCATCATCACCGCGGCGCTCATGATCGCGTTCACCTGCATCGTGTTCATCGCCCGGTTCGCGGCGCCGCGCGGCCCGCGTCGACTGCGGATCATGGCCGCAGCGATGATCGGTTCGGCCGTGGTCGGAGTGCTCGGACTGCTGCTCTGCCTCGTGATCGAACGCACCTGAGCCACCGCCCGGCTACGCTGGGGGGCATGAGCCTCGAGACCTCCGAGCTGACGCTGTCGGAAACGGCCCGCGTCGCACGTGACCTGATCCGCATTGACACCTCCAACCGCGGCGGCGGCGACGCCGAACCGGAACGGCCCGCGGCCGAGTACGTCGCGGCGTATCTGCGCGAGCTGGGTCTCGAGCCCGAGATCATCGAGAGCGCCCCGGGCCGAGCGAGCGTCGTCGCGAGAGTGAGCGGAACGGAGCCGGCGCTCCCGGCGCTCGTGCTGCACGGCCACCTGGACGTGGTGCCTGCGGATCCGGCGAACTGGTCGGTCGATCCCTTCGGGGGCGTGGTGAAAGACGGCATGCTGTGGGGGCGCGGCGCCGTCGATATGAAGGACATGGACGCGATGATCCTCACGTCGGTCGCCGAGCTGCTCCGAGGCGGGGAGCGCCCGCGCCGCGACGTCGTGCTCGCCTTCTTCGCGGACGAGGAGAACGGCGGGGTGTACGGCGCGCAGCACCTGGTGCGGCACCGCCCCGACCTCTTCGCGGGCGCGGAGACGGCGATCAGCGAAGTGGGCGGGTACTCGATCGACATCGACGGCACGCGAGCCTATCTCGTGCAGACCGGGGAGAAGTCCCTCGAGTGGATTCGGCTGCGCGCGCGCGGCACCGCGGCTCACGGTTCGCGCGTGTGGCAGGACAACGCCGTGACGAGACTCGCGGAGGCGATCGCGGCCCTGGGGCGCCATGAATGGCCGGTGACGCTCACCGACACGACGCGCGATCTCGTCGACGCCATCGCGGCCATTCTGGGCGAAGACCCGCGCGAAGTATCGCCGGAGGACCTCGTGCTGCGCCTCGGCAAGGGCGGCGGCTTCATCCAGGCGAGCCTGCGCAGCACCAGCAACCCGACCGTGCTGCAGGCGGGCTACAAGCACAACGTAATTCCCGACACGGCGGAGGCGCTCGTCGACGTCCGCGCGCTGCCCGCCGATCAGGCGACGATCCTCGACCAGATCCGCGCGATCGTCGGCGACGACATCGAGCTCGAGCAGGTGCACTCCGACATCGGCCTCGAAGTGCCGTTCGCCGGCGAGCTGGTCGACGCGATGACGGCGTGCCTGCAGCGCGCCGACCCCGACGCTCGAGTACTGCCGTACCTGCTCTCGGGAGGCACCGACAACAAGTCGCTGGCGCGTCTCGGGATCACGGGGTACGGGTTCGCACCGCTCCGGCTCCCCGCCGACCTCGACTTCCCCGGAATGTTCCACGGCGTCGACGAGCGGGTTCCGCTCGAAGCGCTCGATTTCGGGCACGGCGTGCTCGTGGACCTGCTGCGCACGTACTGAGGCGCCGGTCGCCCTCCGGGACGCGTTCCGCGCTCACGAGCTTTCGGTGCTCCGTGGGCTAGTCTGGACGACGGCCCAAACGCGGCGCGGTCGATGTGCAGGCGTCGCGAAGCCAGGAAAGGAATCATGGGAATCTTCGAGGCGATCCTCCTGGGAATCATCCAGGGACTCACCGAGTTCCTGCCCATCTCGTCGAGCGCGCACCTGCGCATCGCGAGTGAGATGCTCGGCATCGGCGACGCGGGCGCCGCGTTCACCGCCATCACCCAGATCGGCACGGAAGCCGCGGTGATCGTGTTCTTCTGGCGCGACATCGTGCGCATCATCGGTCGCTGGTGGCAATCGCTCGGAGGGAAGCGGGTTCCGCGCAATGATCCCGACGCCCTCATGGGGTGGTGGATCATCATCGGCACCCTTCCGATCGTCGTGCTCGGGCTGCTGTTCCAGGATCAGATCGAGACCACGCTCCGCTCGCTCTGGTTCGTCGCGATCAGCCTCATCGTGTTCGGTCTGCTGCTCGGCGTCGCCGATCGGGTCGGGTCGAAGGTGCGCCCGATCGAGAAGCTCACCTGGAAGCACGGACTGATCTACGGCTTCGCCCAGGCGCTCGCGCTCATCCCGGGCGTCTCCCGCTCGGGCGGCACCATCACTGCGGGTCTCCTCATGGGGTATACGCGAGAGGCCGCCGCGCGCTACTCGTTCCTGCTCGCGATCCCCGCTGTGCTGGGATCGGGCTTCTACCAGGTGTTCAAGGCGATGCGCGCGCCGTCGCAGGAGACGCCGATGGGTCTGACGATCGTCGCGACCGTCGTGGCCTTCATCATCGCGCTCTTCGTCATCGGGCTCTTCATGAAGTACATCTCGAAGCGCAGCTTCATGCCGTTCGTGGTCTATCGCGTCGTGCTCGGCGTCGTCATCATCGTGCTGCTCGCCACCGGCGTGCTGTCCGCCGACGGCGGAGCATCGGTCGCCGAGGGAGCCGCGGGCGCGGCGCATGCGCTGAGCGCGGGAGGTGCGCGATGAGGACGTGGACTCCGCCCGAAGTGCCGGAGCTGCCGGGAACGGGCCTCGCTCCGAAGCTCTTCAACACCGCCACCGAGCGGCTCGAGCATCCGGCCATCCCCGAGGGCCGCGCGCATCTCTACGTCTGCGGCATCACCCCGTACGACGCGACCCACCTCGGGCACGCATTCACGTATCTCGCGTTCGACATCATGCAGCGCGCCTGGCGCGACGCCGGCATCGAGACCGTCTACGCGCAGAACATCACCGACATCGACGATCCCCTGCTCGAGCGGGCGAACGACACGGGCGTCGACTGGCGCTCGCTCGCCGACGAGCAGATCGGGCTCTTCCGCTCGGATATGCATCGGATGGGAATGCTGCCGCCCGAGCACTACGTCGCGGTCACCGAGCAGATCGACGAGATCGCCGATGCCGTGCGCGAACTGATGGAGCGCGGGTTCGCATATCCGGTGCCCACCGAAGACGCCGATGGCGACGACATCTACTTCGACACGAACGCCGCTGAGCGCGACTCGCAGTGGCGGCTCGGCGACGTGGCGCCGTACGACACCGATCTGATGCTCCGCCTGAGCGCGGAGCGCGGGGGAGACCCGGATCGGCCCGGGAAGCGCGGGCCCCTCGACCCGCTGCTCTGGCGCGCGGCGCGCTCGGATGAGCCCAGTTGGGAGACCTCCGTCGGCGCCGGCCGACCGGGCTGGCACATCGAGTGCTCGGTGATCGCGCGCGGCGCACTCGGGGGCGCCTTCACCGTGCAGGGCGGCGGATCCGATCTCGTCTTCCCGCACCACGAGTTCACGGCCGCGCACGCGACGGCGCTCTCGGGCACACCGCTCGCGCACGCCTACTGCCACGCGGGTCTCGTCTCGTACCAGGGGCACAAGATGTCGAAGTCTCGCGGCAACCTGGTCTTCGTGTCGAAGCTGCTGGACGGGGGAGCCGACCCGTCGGCGATTCGTCTGGGGCTGCTCGCGCATCACTACCGCTCGGAATGGGAGTGGCACGACAGCGATCTGGAGATGGCGCACCGCAGGCTCGACGCCTGGCGCGCCGGGTTGGAGCGCACGAGCCCCGATCCGATGCCCGCCGCAGCGGTGGTGCGTCAGCTGCGGTCGGCCATCGCGAATGATCTCGATACACCGGTCATGCTCGCGACCCTCGACTCGGCGCTGGACCGGGGTGTCGATGCTCCCGGCCTCGTCGCCGACGCCGTGCTCGCGCTGCTCGGAGTCCGGCTCGAACGGTAGCCCGGTCGCATGCGGCCGCCGCGGCCGGTTGCGCGATCGGCCGCGCGGCGCCGTCTGCGGGCTAGGAGCGCGGAGCGTCCGGTGCGCCGTTGCCGTCGCCGTCTTTCGACGAGTCCGAGTCGGGGCTGTCGAGCCGAGGTTCGGCATCGGCTCTCGGGTCGGGATCCGCCTGAGGCTCGTGCTCCGCCTGCGGTTCGTGCGCGGCGGCGCGCTCCGAGCCCGACTGCGGCACTTCGATGTCGCGTGCGAAGCGCGGCCCGCCCTTGAGGAACTTCTCGAACTCGAGTGCGATCGCGTCGCCCGTGGTCTCGGCGGCGAGCTCCTCGTCGCGCGACTCCTCCAGGCGCCGAATGTACCGGGACATGTCCTCGTCGGCGTCGGCGATGCGGTTGATGTTCGCCTCCCACTCGTTCGCCTGCACGAGCAGGTCCCCTCGGGGTATCACGATGTCGAGCAGTTCCTCGAGCTTGTCGAGCAGAGCGAGCGAGGCCTTCGGCGACGGCGTGCTGTGCACGTAGTGCGGTACCTGCGCCCACAGCGAGATGGTCTCGATGCCCGCCTCGGCGAGTGCCAGGTCGATCACGGTCGAGATCCCCGCAGGACCCTCGTAGGTGCTGCGCACGGCGCCCGACGCGTCGCGTCGCGCTTCGTACTCGGACGTGACGGTCGTCACGATGGGCCGGGTGTGCGGAGCATCGGAGAACATGGAGCCGAGGATGATGACGAGGTCGATCGCCCAGACATCCGCGAGTTCCACGATCTCATCGGCGAAGTTCTGCCAGTCTCGGGCGGGTTCCACCCCGGCGAGGAGGAAGAGATCCCGCACCGGGCTGCCGTCGATCCTCCGCACCGTCTCTCCGTCGGCGACGCGGTGCGCCGCCGAGGAATCGCTCGACGCGCCCGGGCGCTGCACCGGTCCGAACAGCCGCGTATCCGGCCACTCGAGCATCCGCTTGCCGGTCTCGTCGAACAGGACCTTCGGGCGATGCACCTGGAAGTCGACGTAGCCCTCGGCGCTGATCTCGTGCAGCACCTCCGCGTCGAGCAATCCGGCGAGGTGCTGCAGCACCTCCGTGGTCGCATCCCCGGCGTCGCTCCATCCCTGGAACGCGACGATGAGGACGCGCGAATTCGGCGCGGCGGGAGTGGACATACGCTCCAGGGTATCGGCTGCCGAACAGTACACTGGTCCGGATGAATGCATTCCTCTCTGAGCGGACAGCCGACCTTCGCCCCGCCGCCGTCCTCTGGGACATGGACGGCACCCTGATCGATTCGGAGCCGCTCTGGCTCGAGTCCGAGCTCGCGATGCTCGGACGCTACGGCATCGAGCTGACCCCCGAGATCCGCAACTCGCTGATCGGCTCGGGTCTGCGCGCCGCCGCGCAGCGGTTCCAGGAGCTCGGCGTGCCGATGGAGGTCGACGACATCATCGCGGAGTGGACGGCGGGCGTCATCGCCGGGCTCTCGGCGTCCGAGCCCATGTGGCGGCCCGGCGCGGTCGAGCTGCTGCACTCGCTGCGCGAATCGGGCATCCCGTGCGCGCTGGTCACGATGGCCGTTCGCGAGATCGCGGACGCGGTCGTGGCGCTGCTGCCCGAGCAGCTCTTCAGTCACGTGATCGGCGGGGATGAGGTCGCCCACGAGAAGCCGCATCCGGATCCGTACCTCAGGGGAGCCGCACTGCTGGGAGTCGATATCTCCGAATGCGTCGCGCTGGAGGACTCGGTCACGGGTCTGAGCTCGGCCCACGCCTCGGGAGCGGTCGCCTTCGGCATTCCGAATCTGCTCGATCTGTCGCAGGCGCCGGCTCATCAGGTCTGGCCGTCGCTCGACGGCGTCGATGCAGCCGTGCTGAGCGAGCGCTACGCGTCGGTGCGAGCCGAGCACCCGTCCGCGGCCGTCGCTGCGGGGTCTCGCGAGGAGGCCGAGCAGGCGGGCGAAGGTGTCGTCGTGTCCGGCGCTCCCGCGGTGCGCGGTCCGTTCCAGTACGGCGATCGCGTGCAGCTCACCGGGCCGAAGGGGCGTCTCAACACGATCACCCTCGTGCAGGGAGGCGAGTTCCACAGCCACCGTGGCGTGATCCCGCACGCCGAGATCGTCGGGCGGCCCGACGCCTCAGTCGTCGCCAACAGCAGCGGCGAGGAGTATCTCGCGCTGCGACCGCTGCTCTCCGACTTCGTCATGTCGATGCCGCGGGGGGCCGCGATCGTGTACCCGAAGGACGCTGCGCAGATCCTGTCGCTCGCGGACGTGTTCCCCGGTGCTCGCGTCGTCGAGGCGGGCGTCGGATCGGGAGCGCTCTCGCTGCATCTGCTCCGCGGCGTCGGCTCGGAGGGCGCCCTCTACTCGTTCGAGCGGCGCGAAGAGTTCGCAGAGATCGCCACCGGCAACGTCGTGGCCTTCTCGGGGAGCGTCCCCGAGAACTGGGCGCTCACCGTCGGAGACCTGCAGGAGACGCTCCCCGCGACGTGCGAAGCCGGCAGCATCGACCGAGTGGTGCTGGACATGCTCGCGCCGTGGGAGTGCGTCGAGGTCGCGGCGGAGGCGCTCGCGCCGGGCGGCGTGCTCATCTGCTACGTCGCGACCGTGACGCAGCTCTCCCGCACCGTGGAGCAGATCCGCCGCAGCGGAGGGTTCGCGCACGCCCAGGCCTCGGAGACGCTCGTGCGCGGCTGGCACGTCGAAGGGCTGGCAGTGCGCCCCGACCACCGCATGGTCGCGCACACCGGATTCCTCGTCACCGCCCGCCGGCTCGCGCCGGGAACCGTGATGCCCGAGCTCAAGCGCCGCGCGTCGAAGAGCGATTTCAGCGAAGCCGATCTCGGCAGCTGGCTGCCGGATCTCGGCCCGGAGTCGAACGCTCCCGAGAGCGCGGAGGTCTGGACCCCGGAGGCGGTGGGCGAGCGCACCAAGAGCGACAAGGTGCTTCGCAAGAAGGCGCGCGAGACGCAGCAGTTCGCGCGCGAGCGGGGCGGCGAGCTCCCCGGTTCGATAGGATAGCCGGGTTCACATCGGCTTCCTCGAAAGGTGCTCATGCTCCGTCGCATCATTCCCGCCACCGCTGCTGCTGCGCTGCTCCTCGCCGGAGCAACCGGATGCAGCGCGCAGCAGGCGCAGGCCTCCGACTGCACGGCGACGCTGCAGCCGGGAGCTCTGAGCGATAGCACCACCGTGCTCGGCAGCTTCGGCGAGGTGCCGGAGATCTCGGCACCGGAGGACATCGAGATCCTCTCCACCCAGCGCACCGTGGTCGAGTCGGGCGACTCCGACGGGTACGTCGCCGGGGAACAGTCGCTCGTGGGCGTCAACATGGCGTTCTTCGACGCCGCCAGCGGAGAGACGCTGTTCCAGAGCGAGGGCTTCGCCGATTCCTCCCGACCGCCGCAGCCGCTGCTCGTCGCCGAGGAGACGGCCAACCCGCTGAGCGAGGCCGTGCGGTGCACGGTGCCCGGCGACCGCGTGGTGCTCGCGCTCTCGCCGGAGGAGAGCACGCAGCTCGCGGGCCAGCTCGGGGCGCCCGGAGCTGATGCGATCGTCGGTGTGGTCGATGTGGTGTCCACTGCTCCGATCGTTGCGGAAGGGCCCGCGCGCGGTCTGCCGAACGGGTTCCCGGCGGTCGTCACGAACGAGGAGGGCCGGGCGGGAGTCGTCCTGCCGCCGACCGATGCGCCGGCGGGTACGACCGCGGCGGTGCGCATCGAGGGCGACGGCGCGGAGGTGACGGCGACGGACAACGTGATCGCACAGGTCCTGGCCGTCGGCTGGGATGGCACGGAGCAGGAGAACACCTGGAACACCGGCCTGAAGCTGCTGTACACCGAGGCCGACATGGCGCAGTCGGGGGTCACGTACCGCGCTGAGCTGACCGGTCAGTCGATCGGCTCGCAGGTGGTCATCGTCGAGAACGAGGACGGCGCGAACGCCCGAGTCGTGGTCGTCGACATCCTCGGGGTCAGCTGAGGCCGACGGTGCCGAGCAGCTCGGCGTCCTCCGACCGCTCAGGCTCCAAGGCGCGCTCCGCGGTGCCGAGCGAGCAGCGGCTCTTCAGTCTGGTGCTCGCACTCGTCGTCAGCCCGTTCGGGGCGACGAAGCGGGAGCTGCTCTCGTCGGTCTACGGCTACGCCGATCGGTACCGGCACGGCGAGATCACCCCGGCGCTCGAGAAGCAGTTCGAACGGGATAAGGAGCAGCTGCGCTCCCTCGGAATTCATGTCGATGCGTTCGAGGATCCGGGAGACGTCGGCAACAACCAGCACACGCGCTATCGCATCTCGAAAGAGCTGCTGCAGTTTCCAGCGGATCTGCGATTCTCCGAGCGCGAGCTTATGCTGCTGCGTCTCGCGGCGCTCGCGTGGAGCGAGGGAAGTCTCAGCGCCGAATCACGACGAGCCGCGATGAAGTTGGAAGCGCTCGGCGCAGGGCTCGATGTGCAGCACCTGGGCATCGCGCCGAAGCTGGGAAGCGCTGAGCCGGCCGCGGCGCCCCTGCAGCGGGCGATCGACGCCGGAAGAGCGGTGAGCTTCGACTATCGATTGCCGGACCGAACCGCAGCGCTGCCCCGCAGAGTGGCTCCCCTGCGTCTGCATCGTGCCGAAGGGCGCTGGCATCTCGTGTCGTGGGATCTCGAGCGCGACGCCGCGCGCACGTTCCTCCTCGCCCGCATCGAAGGTCGGGTGCAGCAGCTGCCCGAGGCGTTCGCCCCCGAACTCCGTGCCCGCGCCGACGCCGCTGTCGCCGATCTCGAGCAGCTTCGCGCGCATCGTCGGGCTGTCCTCTGCGTGCGCCGCGGGAGCATCGCGGAGGCGCGGCTGTCGACGCGATCGGACGGCGCGCCCGAACCGACGAGCTGCGGAGCCGAAGATCATCGCGGGATCGAGGTCGGCGTACTCGATCTGCACATCTTCGCGAACGAACTGATCGGCTACGGAGCCGACGTGTCGGTCTGCGAGCCGACGCAGCTCCGCGACCTGGTGGTCGCGGGGTTGCGCCGCATCGCGGAGGTGCACGCATCGGTGCGCGCCCCGCGCGCCGACTGCGCGCACCCGAACGCCGGTGAGAAGGGAGACGCCGCCGATGCGTAAGCAGGTGCTCGCCCCGGAGCGCGTGACGTTCCTGCTGTCGCTCGTCGCGTACTTGCGCGATGTCGGTGCGGCGACGGTGACGGAGCTCTCGGAGCGCTTCTCGATGCCGCCGAATCTGGTACGCGGTCTCGTCCGATTCCTCGGCACCGCCGGTGTTCCCGGTGAGACGCTGAACTATCAGCACGAAGATCTCTTCGACATCGATTGGGACGCGCTCGAGCAGCGGGATCTCGTGAGTCTCACGCGGACGGTCGCCGTCGATGACGCGCCGCGCTTCGCCCCGATGGAGACCGCGGCCCTCATCGCCGGGCTGCAGGCCCTCACGGGCATGCTCGGACCGGAGGATGCGCAGCTCGCACGTGCGACGGCCGCGAAGCTCGGCACCGCACTCGGTGCGGAGTCCCAGGCGCCGATGTCCGTCACCGATGCACCCGAGAACGCCAATGTGCCGCAGCTCCTCGCGGCGATCGAGGCGGATCGTCCGGTCTCGTTCGTCTATCGGGATGCCTCCGGCTCGGACACGCGTCGATCAGTGCGCCCGCTCTCGCTCACGCAGGGGTCGGGCACATGGTACCTGCGCGGGTACTGCTTCGATCGAGCAGCGGAGCGCACATTCCGCGTCGATCAGATGCGAGATCTCTCGGGCGAGGCGGTTCACGACGACGGGTCGGGCGGATCCGCGAGTGACGGCGCAGCTCGGATGTCGGCCCCGACCGCAATCGACGCAGTGCCGGCAGCGGCAGCGAGCCCGACGGAGATCGTCGCTCGAGTGTCGGAGGCGGCGCTGGCACGGCTCGCCGGATTCTCCCCGGAGGTGATCGAACAGGCGGACGATGGGCGGCTCCGAGTGCGGATCGAGGCCTGGCATCGGGGGACCGCGGTGCAGGTCGTGCAGGTGCTCCCCGGGGAAGTGGAGATCGTGTCGCCCGACACCGCGCGGGCGGCCGTGCGCGAGTGGGCGGAGCGCGCTCTCGCGGCGTATGGCGCCTAGCTGATTCGAGGAAGCCGCCGACGTCGCTGGGATACACTGAACGAATGGCAGATCGGGCTCGCAAGCGGCGCAATTCCGAAGGGCGCATGAGTCTCGGGGCGCACCTCGTCGAGTTCCGGAAGCGGCTTCTCATCTCCGTCGCCGCGATCGTCGTCGCGCTCGTCGCGGGCTGGTTCTTGTCGACGTGGGTCTGGGAGATGCTCCGCAAGCCGATCAACGACCTCGAGATGCAGGGTCGCGACGCGATCATCTCCTACGGCGACATCTCGAGCGGCTTCGACACGAAGGTCCAGATCGCGCTGTTCATCGCGGTGCTCATCGCATCCCCGGTGTGGCTGTACCAGGTCTGGGCCTTCCTCGCTCCCGGACTGACCCGGCGCGAGAAGCTCACGGGCGTCGGGTTCATCGGGGCCGCTGTTCCGCTGTTCCTCGGCGGCGCCTACGCCGGTTGGCTCGTGCTGCCGAACATCGTGCGCTTGATGGCGAGTTTCCAGCCGGAGGAGGACGCCTTCTATCTCACGGCGCGCAACTATCTCGACTTCGCGATCAAGCTGCTGCTCGCCGTCGGTGTCGGATTCGTTCTCCCGGTACTCCTCGTCATGCTCAATTTCATCGGCGTGCTCCGCGGCGCCTCGATTCTCCGGAGCTGGCGCGTCGCGATCCTCGTCATCATCCTGTTCGCCGCCATTGCGACCCCGGCGGCGGACCTCATGAGCATGTTCCTGCTCGCGGCCCCCATCATCGTGCTGTACTTCGCCGCCGCCGGCGTCGCACTGCTGCACGATCGACGCGTCGACAAACGGCGCGCGACCGAGCTCGCGGAGTACGATCTCGAGGGATCGGCCGGCAGCGAAGCGGAGAGCGGCGATTCCGGCCGCGCGGGAGGGCGCCGATGAGCACGTCAGAGGTGGTCGAGCAGCGCGACGAGAGCGCGCTGGAGGCATTCTCCGCTCGCCTCGAGTATCCGCTCGACGGGTTTCAGCGCACGGCGTGCGAGCGGCTCGAGGAGGGACGCAGCGTGCTGGTCGCCGCTCCCACGGGGTCGGGGAAGACGACGGTCGCCGAGTTCGCGGTGTATCTCGCGAGACGGGAGCGGGATGCGCGGATCTTCTACACGGCTCCGATCAAGGCGCTCTCGAATCAGAAGTTCCGGGAGCTCTGCGACGAGTACGGGGAGGATGAGGTCGGGCTGCTCACCGGCGATGTGAACCTGCGCTCCGATGCTCCGATCGTCGTCATGACGACAGAGGTGCTCCGCAACATGATCTACGCGGGCTCCGAGGCGCTCGACGATCTCGAGTTCGTCGTGCTCGATGAGGTGCACTACCTCGGCGACCGGTTCCGCGGCGCCGTGTGGGAGGAGATCATTCTCCACCTTCCGCCCGCGGTGCGACTCGTGTCGCTCTCCGCGACCGTCTCCAACGCCGAGGAATTCGGCGACTGGATGCACGCGGTACGGGGAGACACCGATGTCATCCTCTCCGAGCATCGACCGGTTCCGCTGTATCAGCACGTGCTCACCTCGCGAGCGCTGCTTCCGCTCTACGTCGACCGCGCGGGCGAGCTCGCGACGGGAGGCCGTGTGAACCCCGAACTGTACGCGCTCGACCGGCGGGGCGGCTGGCGGGAGCGCGATGACGATCGAGGACGGGGCCAGAACCGGGATCGCGGTCGCGGGCGGGGCGAGCGCTCGCGCGGGAGACCGCCCGTTCGGCGCACGCGGCGCATCTCGCGCTCCGATATCGCCCGCGCGCTCGACGAGACCGGCCTCGTGCCGGCGATCGTCTTCATCTTCAGCCGGAACGGGTGCGATCAGGCAGTGCGCCAGTGCCTGATGGAGGGCATCACGCTCACGACGCGCGAGGAGCGCGACGAGATCCGTCGCGTGGCGCGGGCGGAGGTCTCCGGGATGAGCGAGGAGGAGCGTCGGGTGCTCGGCGTGCGGGAGTGGCTCGCCGGACTCGAGCGAGGCGTCGCCGCGCACCACGCCGGATTGCTCCCCGCCTTCAAAGCCGTGGTGGAGCGACTCTTCCAGCGGCGTCTCGTGAAGCTCGTGTTCGCGACGGAGACGCTCGCGCTCGGCATCAACATGCCGGCGCGCGCCGTCGTCATCGAGCGTCTGGACAAGTTCAACGGCGAGCAGCGCGTACCGCTGACCTCGGGCGAGTTCACGCAGCTCACCGGGCGCGCAGGGCGGCGGGGCATCGACGACGAGGGTCACGCGGTCGTCGTATGGGGCGATGAGGTCGACCTCGAGGCCCTCGCGCACCTGGCGGGTGCGCGCTCCTTCCCGGTGCGCTCGAGCTTCCGGCCGACGGCGAACATGACCGTCAACCTGCTGCAGCGGATGGATCGCGGTCACGTCCGGGAGATGCTCGAACTCTCGTTCGCGCAGTTCCAGGCGGATCGCGCCGTCGTCGACCAGGCCCGGGAGCTGCGCGCCGAGCAGGAGTCCCTCGCGGGATACGATGCGGCCGCGCGACGAGCTCAGGGATCCGATCGCAAACGGTGGGAGGATCGCGCTCGCAAGCTCCGACGTCGCGTTGAGCGCGGGAGGCGTCAGATCGCATCGCGCACGGGCACGATCGCGCGGACCTTCGATCGGGTGGTCGATCAGCTTCTCGAACTCGGATACCTGGAGAGGGACGGCTCGAACGAGCCGAACGTCACCCCCTGGGGCAATCTGCTCCGCCGCATCTACGGCGAGCGCGATCTGCTGGTCGCCGAGTGCATTCGCGAAGACGTGTGGCGCGGGCTCGATGCCGTCGGGCTGGCCGTGATGTGCTGCGTGCTCAGCTACGAGCCGCGCCGAGACGACGAGGGCGAAGGGCGTCTTCCGGGGGGTGCCGCGTTCGCGGCCGCGTATGATCGCGTGCTCGACACCTGGGTCCGTCTCGACGATCTCGCGGAGCGGTCGCGTCTGCCGCGAAGCGAGATGCCGCACGCCGGTCTCGCGATGACGATGCATGCGTGGGCGAACGGTCGACCCATCGAGCAGGTGCTCGAGGTGGCCGGGATCGGCGCGGGTGACTTCGTGCGTTGGGCGAAGCAGACGATCGACCTGCTCGACCAGGTCGCCCAGGCGTGCGAGGGCGCGGTGCTCGATAGCGTCGAAGCCGCGCGTCTCGGCGCGCTGGCGAGGCTCGCCCGCGATGCGAAGCGCACTGTGAAGCGGGGCATCGTCGAGGCCTCGAGCACCTCGTGAGCGCGGCGTCGCCCGCGTACGAGCAGCCCCGAAGCTCGATGCTCGTACGGGCGGAACCCCGCGGTGCTCCGAGGTTGCGGTGGTTCGCAGCGGTCTTCTCGGCGATCGCGGGCGGGCTCATGCTCGATGCCGCGACTCCGTCGCTGAGCTGGTGGCCGCTCGCCTTCCCGGGCGTCGCACTTGTGAGCGCCGCCGTGTGGCAGCAGCGCGCGTGGAGGGGTTTCGGCTTCGGGGCCCTGGCGGGGGCGGCGTTCTGGATGCCGCACATCAGCTGGCTCACCTTGTACCTCGGCCCGATTCCCTGGGCGGCGCTCTGCGCGGTCATGGTCGTGTGGTTCGGACTCTTCGGGCTGGCCGCCGCCATCGCGACCCGAGGACTGCGGCAGGCGCCGTGGTTTCGAGGCCGTCTCGCGCGGGTGGCCCTCGCGCAGGCCTCGACGGTCGCGGCGCTCTGGATGCTGCGCGAGCAACTGCAGAGCGCGGTTCCCTACGGCGGCTTCGCGTGGGGGAGGCTCGCCACCACGCAGGCCGACAGCCCGATCCTGCAATCGGTCGCGTGGCTCGGGTTCGCCGGCCTCTCGGCTGTGATCGCGTTCGCGAGCGTGCTTCCGGTCGCCTGCGCACTGGCCGAGCGCCGCCGCGTCGCCGTCGTGCGACCGCTGCTCGCCGGAGTGTCGGCTTCGCTCGCGATACTCGTCGCGCTCTCGATCCTGCCCGCGATGCCGCTCGAATCGTCGGGGACGCTGCGCGTCGCCGCGGTGCAGGGCAACTCGAAATCGGGGATCTTCGACGACCGCGAAGCCGGAGGCGTGATCCGCGATCACTTCGCGGCGACGGACGCGCTGCTCGACCGCCTGGAGGAGGATGGTGAGACGGTCGCTGTCATCGTCTGGCCGGAGAACAGCGCCGAGTTCAGCGCTGCGGAGAACCTGCTGCGGAACCAGCGGCTCGCGAAGCTCGCCGAGCGGGCCGGCGCTCCGATCGTCGTGGGAACGATCCTCGCGAACGACGACGGCACCTACAGCAACAGCTCGCTCGTCTGGGATGCGGACGGCCCCACCGGCGCGCGCTACGACAAGCGCTACCCCGTGCCATTCGCCGAGTACATGCCGAATCGACCGTTCTTCCACGCGATCGTGCCCGATCTGGTCGATCTCGTGCAGCTCGAGTACGCCCCCGGCACCCGCTCGTCGGTGCTCGAGATCGATACGGCCGATCAGGCGGTGCGCGCCGGCATCGCGATCTGCTTCGACATCATCTTCGATCCGCAGGCGGCGCAGATGGCGGCGGAGGGCGCCGAGGTGATCTTCGCGCAGACGAACAACGCCGATTTCGGGCGCACCGATGAGAGCGCGCAGCAGCTCGCGATCGCGCGGACGCGCGCCGTCGAGATGGGCCGCGCCCTCATCAACGACTCGACGGTCGGCACGAGTGCGATCGTGGCACCGGATGGGCGAGATCTGGCATCGTTGGCGCCCTTCACGCGCGACGCGATGGTTGCGGAGGTGCCGCTCGTCACGGGGCTCACTCCGGCTCTTCGCTTCGGAGCGGCGATCGCCATGGCGGGAACGGCAGTGGGAGTGGCAGGTCTCGCGCTGGCATTCGTCGGGCTGTTGCGCGCACGACGTCGGGACGATCCGATCGGGTGATTCGGGGCGCGCTACTGAGCGGACCCTCGCCGTGCACGCAGCATCTTCAGCCGCTCCTCGAGCAGCTCCTCGAGCTCCTCCCGGCTGCGGCGCTCGATGAGCATGTCCCACGGCGTCCGCTGGGACGACTCCTTCTCCTCGAACTCCGCTCGTGCGGCTCGTCCCGCCGCGTCGTCCAGAAACCCGACTTCACCGCTCTTCTGATCCACCCACTCGGCGGGCGGCTCCGCGTCGGCGTCGAACATGATCGTGAAGCGGACGCCGCGATCGGTGAGGTATTCGACCGAGCGGCGCGGAGAGAGCTCGACCCCCTCTTCGCCCTGCAGACTGGTCGCGCCGATGCGCGTTCCGCGGAGTGTTCGATCGGCCATGTGGGAACCCCCTCGTGTGTGACGCCCACGTTGCCGGGGCGCCGTGCCTCCTCTTGCAGGGTACCCGCCCGCGGCGCCCGCGCGATAGCCCCGACCTGGGCATCCGCTGGTCGTCCAGTACCCTGGAACGACGGTTATCACCACGATTGAGGAGTACAAGTGACCCAGATTCTCGAACCCGGCAGCCTCGCCGGTCGCCGCGCGCTCGTCACGGGATCATCCCGCGGCGTCGGCGCTGACACCGTGCGCTATTTCGCGCAGGCGGGTGCGGACGTGGTCGTCAACTTCCGGAACAAGGCCCCCCGTGCAGAGAAGCTCGCGGCCGAGTTCCGCGAGCTCGGGGTGCGTGCGCTCGTGCAGGGGGCCGATCTCACCGATCGCGACTCCGTGGATCGCATGATGACCGCGGTTTGCGAGGAGTTCGGCGGACTCGACATCCTCGTGCTCAACGCCTCCGGCGGAATGGAGAGCGACATGGGTGAGGATTACGCGCTGCGGCTCAACCGCGATGCGCAGCTCTCGGTGCTGAATGCCGCTCTGCCCCTCATGGGAGAAGGCTCGCGCGTGGTGTTCGTCACCAGTCATCAGGCTCATTTCATCCGCACGACCCCCACCATGCCGGAGTACGTTCCCGTGGCGGAGTCCAAGCGAGCCGGCGAGGACGCGCTGCGTGAGCTCGTCCCCGATCTCGAGGCCCGGGGGATCGGCTTCACCGTCGTCTCCGGCGACATGATCGAGGGCACCGTCACGGCGACCCTGCTCAACCGGTTGAACCCCGGTGCGATCGAGGCACGACGCGAGGAGGCGGGCAAGCTGTACAACGTCGCGGAGTTCGCCGCCGAGGTGGCCCGCGCCGCGGTGGACCCGGTGCCGTCGGATCACACGCGACTGGTCGGCGACACTCGGAGCTTCACGCCGGAGAGCTGAGCTTCCGACCGCGAACGCGGTGTTCGATATGTGAGCGGTGCAGGGCACCAATTCTGATTATCGAACACCGCGTTCGTCGTCTCCCGGAGAGGGCCGGGCTCCGAAATGTTTCGGGAGTGTTTCGGGGCGGAGACGTGTGCGGCACAAGTCAAGAAGTTCCGTCATAAATTCGGCTTTCAACGGCGTGCCCCCGAAGGCTCGGGTACAAAGTGCGATGTGTTCCGTGTTTCGCCGAAGAAACGAAGTGCTACATTCGGAGCTCAGTCACCGCACGCCGCTTCGATCATCTCCGGTTCCGGATCGAGCGGCGCGGATACGCACCGGGACCGACGCCGTCCCGACGATCGAGAGGACGTCGATGCCGCAGCGCTCGCCGAATGCCCGCCCGACGCACTCGTCGGTGCCGGGTTCGCATCTTCCCGGCCCCGTCGGGCTATACGATCCTTCCGACGAGCGCGATGCGTGCGGGCTCGCGTCGGTCGTCGCGCTCACAGGCGAGTCGAGTCACAGCATCATCGAGATGGCGCTCGAAGCGCTCGAGCATCTCGAGCACCGCGGCGCCGTGGGCTCGGATGCGGGCACCGGCGACGGTGCGGGAATCCTCAGCGACATCCCGGATGCGCTGATTCGCGAAGAACTCGCGCGCCTCGAGCCGGGCCTCCGCCTTCCCGAGCCCGGTGCCTACGCTGCCGGCCTCGTCTTCCTGCCGCAGGCATCGACCGAGCGACGCGCGACGCGGTACCGCATCGCCGCCATCGCGGCCGAGGAGGGCCTCTCGGTGCTCGCGTGGCGGCCCGTGGCCGTGCGGCCCGAGGTGCTCGGAGAGAGCGCTCGTGCGGCCAGTCCCGTCATCGAGCAGGTGGTGCTCGTCCCTGCGGCCGGGATCTCATGCTCATCGGACCAGCTCGAGCGCCGCGCATTCCGCGTGCGCAAGCGCGTGCAGCACGAGACGGGCAGTTATCTCCCGTCGTTGAGCTCGAGGACCATCGTGTACAAGGGCATGGTCACCACGCTGCAACTGCCCGGCTTCTACACCGAGCTGACCGATCCGCGCTTCATGAGCCGGTTCGCCATCGTGCACTCGCGCTACTCCACGAACACGTTCCCGTCCTGGCATCTCGCTCAGCCGTTGCGCCTCGTCGCGCACAACGGCGAGATCAACACCGTTCGCGGCAACCGCAACTGGATGCGGGCGCGCGAGGCCCAGCTCGCCTCCGACCTGCTCGGCGACGTCGAACCGCTCCTCCCGATCTGCTCGCCGGGCGGCAGCGATTCCGCCAGCTTCGACGAGGTGCTGGAACTGCTCGTCATGGCGGGCCGCACGTTGCCGCACGCGCTCGCGATGATGGTGCCCGAGGCCTGGGAGTCGGAGCCGGGAATGTCGCCGGCGCTCGTCGACTTCCTCGAGTACCACTCGCTCATCATGGAGCCGTGGGACGGCCCCGCCGCCATGATCGCGACCGATGGCCGGGAGCTCGTGGCGCTGCTCGACCGCAACGGGCTGCGTCCGGGCCGATACCTCGTCACCTCCGACGGCATGCTCGTGATCGCGAGCGAGACCGGGGTGCTCGACATCGCCCCCGAGCGCGTCGTGCAACGGGGCCGGCTCCAGCCCGGTCGTATGCTCGCGGTCGACCTCGAGACCGGATCGATCCGCGATGACGAGGCCGTGAAGTCCGAGCTCGCCTCCGCCGCGCCATGGGGCGAGTGGCTCGCGGAGGGGCGCATCCGGCTCTCCGAGCAGCCGGAGCGGGAGCACCTCGTGCATCCGCCCGCGTCGATCGAGCGACGGCAGCGCACCTTCGGCTACACGGAGGAGGAGCTGCGGGTGCTGCTGCTCCCCATGGCGCGCGACGGGATCGAACCGCTCGCGGCCATGGGAACGGACACCCCGATCGCGGCGCTCTCCGACCGGCCTCGTCTCGTCTTCGACTACTTCGTGCAGCAGTTCGCGCAGGTGACGAATCCGCCGCTCGACGCGCTGCGCGAGGAGCTCGTCACGAGCCTTCGCGCCGGGATGGGCCCCCAGGAGAACCTCCTGACCCAGTCAGCCGAGCACGCGCGCCAGGTGATCCTCGACTTCCCGGTGATCGACAACGACGCGCTCGCACGAATCCAGCACTTCGGCGACGACCCCCTGCGGGAGCGCGCGGTCACTCTGCGGGGGCTGTACCCGGTCGACTCGGGGGCTCGCGGGCTCGCCGAGCGCCTGGAGGCGCTGTGCATGGAGGCGAGCGCGGCGATCGAGGCGGGTGCGGAGTTCCTGATCCTCTCGGACCGCGATTCGAACAAGGATCTCGCCCCCGTGCCGTCGCTCCTCGCCGTCTCCGCGGTGCACCATCACCTGATCCGCGAAGGCCAGCGGATGCACGTCGCGCTGGTGGCCGAGGCCGGCGACGTGCGCGAGGTGCACCACGTCGCCGCGCTGATCGGGTACGGGGCAGCCGCGGTCAACCCGTACCTCGCGATGGAGACCGTCGGTCTGCTCGTCCGCGACGGTTCCATTCCCGGCGTCTCGGAGGACGACGCGATCGCGGGCCTCATCAAAGCACTGGGCAAGGGCATGCTCAAGGTGATGAGCAAGATGGGGATCTCGACCGTCGCATCGTACTGCGGCGCGCAGACCTTCGAAGCGATCGGGCTCGCGCAGCAGCTCGTCGATCGGTACTTCACCGGCACGACCTCTCGCCTCGGCGGCGTCGGTCTGGACGTCGTGGCAGCCGAGGTCGCCGCCCGTCACCGCGCCGCGTATCCCGATGATCCCGCAGCGGTCGCGCACCGCAAGCTCGACACGGGCGGCGAGTACCGGTGGCGGCGGGGCGAGGAGCCGCACCTGTTCGATCCCGAGACCATCTACCGCCTGCAGCACGCGACCCGCACCGGGCGCCGCGATATCTTCTCGGCCTATACGGAGCGGGTGAACGCGCAGCAGGAGCGTCTGATGACCCTGCGCGGACTGTTCCGCTTCGCGCCTCAGCGCCCGCCGGTGCCGCTCGAGGAAGTCGAACCGATCAGCGAGATCGTGAAGCGCTTCTCGACGGGCGCGATGAGCTACGGCTCGATCTCGCCGGAGGCGCACCAGACACTGGCCATTGCGATGAACCGCCTCGGCGCCAGGTCGAACACGGGAGAGGGCGGCGAGTCCGAGGACCGCCTGCTCGACCCCGAACGGCGCAGTGCGATCAAGCAGGTCGCCTCGGGGCGATTCGGGGTGACGTCGATGTATCTCACGCACGCCGACGAGATTCAGATCAAGCTCGCTCAGGGCGCGAAGCCGGGCGAGGGCGGGCAGCTGCCTCCCACGAAGATGTACCCGTGGATCGCGCGAACGCGGCACGCGACACCCGGAGTGGGCCTGATCTCGCCGCCGCCGCACCACGACATCTACTCGATCGAGGATCTGAAGCAGCTGATCTTCGACCTGAAGCGCGCGAATCCTTCGGCCCGGATCAGCACGAAGCTCGTCGCGCAGAGCGGCATCGGCCCCGTGGCCGCCGGCGTCGCGAAGGCGCTCTCGGATGTGATCCTCGTCTCCGGGCACGACGGCGGCACGGGCGCGAGCCCGATGAACTCGCTGAAGCACGCGGGCTCGCCGTGGGAGCTCGGGTTGGCCGAGGCGCAGCAGACGCTCATGCTCAACGGGCTGCGCGAACGGGTGGTGCTGCAGGCGGACGGCCAGCTGAAGACCGGACGGGACGTGGTGATCGCCGCACTGCTCGGGGCTGAGGAATACGGGTTCGCCACCGCGCCGCTCGTCGTCTCGGGGTGCATCATGATGCGCGTCTGTCACCTCGACACCTGCCCGGTCGGCGTCGCCACCCAGAACCCGGATCTGCGCGCGCGGTACACCGGACAGGCCGAGCATGTCGTCAACTTCTTCCGCTTCATCGCCGAGGAGGTGCGCGAGATCCTCGCCTCGCTCGGGTTCCGCTCGATTGACGAAGCGGTCGGCGACACCTCCGCGCTCGACGTCGACGACGCGATCGACCACTGGAAGGCGTCGGGGCTGGATCTCACGCCGATCCTTCGGGGCCCGGTGTTCGCAGAGGGCGAGCCGCGCCGACACGGCCGCGAGCAGGATCATGAGCTCGAGTCGCACTTCGACGGCGAGTTGATCCGCATGGCGAACGACGCGCTCGAGCGACGCGAGCCGGTGGTCGTGGATCTGCCGATCCGCAACATCGATCGCGCGGTCGGCACCATGCTCGGGCACGCCGTCACCGAGCGCTTCGGAGCCGAGGGGCTCGCTCCGGAGACCATCGACGTCACCCTCACCGGGTCCGCAGGGCAATCGCTCGGCGCGTTCCTCCCCGCGGGCATCGCACTGCGCCTCGTCGGCGATGCCAACGACTACGTCGGCAAGGGGCTCTCAGGCGGAGAGATCGTGATCAAGCCCCATCCGCAGGCGGGGCACCCGGCCTCGGGCAACGTCATCGCGGGCAACGTCATCGGTTACGGCGCGACCAGCGGGTCGCTCTGGATCGCGGGCGTCGTCGGCGAACGGTTCCTCGTGCGGGGATCGGGTGCGACGGCGGTCGTCGAGGGAACGGGCGATCACGCGCTCGAATACTTCACCGGCGGCTTCGCGCTCATCCTGGGGCCGACGGGGCGCAACATCGGCGCCGGCATGTCCGGCGGCGAGGCGGTCGTGCTCGACCTCGACCACGCGCACGTCAACTCCGCGGAGCTCGCATCGGGCTCCCTGATGCTGCAGCGGCTCGGCGGCGACGGCGATACCGGGCCACGGGTGCCGGACGCCGAGGACGGCGCCCTCCGGGAGAAGGTCTTCGACCTGGTGAAACGGCACGCGGAGCAGACCGGTTCGAGTGTGGCCGCCGAGCTGCTGCACGACCTGGAGCACGATCCCGAGCGCACGTTCGCTCGATTCACGCGACTGATCCCGCGCGGCTACTCGCGGGTGCTCGAGATTCGAGTGCGCGCGGGCGAACAGGGAATCGATCCCGATGGCGACCACGTGTGGTCCGAGATCCTGGAGGCGACTCATGGCTGATCCCCGCGGATTCCTGAAGGTTCGCGAGCGCGAGCTCGCTCCGAAACGCCCGGTCGCGCTGCGCCTGAAGGACTGGCGCGAGGTCGTCGACCCGGCCGACCCGAAGCTCGTCGCCAAGCAGGCATCGCGCTGCATGGACTGCGGTGTCGCGTTCTGCCACCAGGGCTGCCCGCTCGGCAACCTCATTCCCGAATGGAACGACCTGATGTTCCGAGGGCGCGAACGCGAGGCGATCGAGCGGTTGCACGCCACGAACAACTTTCCGGAGTTCACGGGGCGAGCGTGCCCGGCGCCGTGCGAATCGGCGTGCGTGCTCGGCATCAATCAGCCCGCGGTCACCATCAAGCAGATCGAGAACAGCATCATCGATCAGGCGTTCCTGAACGGCTGGGTCGTGCCGCAGCCGCCGTCCCGACTCACGGGCAAGACCGTCGCCGTGGTCGGATCGGGCCCGGCGGGCCTGGCCGCGGCGCAGCAACTGACGCGCGCCGGTCACACGGTCGCCGTCTACGAGCGAGACGAGGAGCCCGGGGGCCTGCTGCGGTTCGGGATCCCGGATTTCAAGCTCGAGAAGCAGCTCGTCGCGCGCCGCATCGAACAGCTCAAGGCCGAGGGAACGCGATTCCGCTGCGGGGTCGAGATCGGGCGCGACATGTCGTGGAGCGAACTGCGGCGACGCTATGACGCCGTCGTCGTCGCGACGGGCGCCACGGTCGCTCGAGACCTACCGCTGCCCGGGCGCGAGTACGACGGCATTCTGCCGGCCATGGAGTACCTCGCCGCATCGAACCGGGTGCAGTCGGGTTCGCTCGACGCGACGCCGTTCGACGCTGCGGGCAAGCACGTCATCGTGATCGGCGGGGGCGATACGGGTGCCGACTGCATCGGCACGGCGCACCGTCAGGGGGCGGCATCGGTGACCAATCTCGCGATCGGGAAGAAGCCGTCCGAGTTCCGGACGGCGGGTCAGCCATGGCCCGTGCATCCGACGCTGTTCGAGGTGTCGAGCTCGCACGAGGAGGGCGGAGAACGCCGCTTCCTGGCATCGACCGTGGAGTTCGTCGGGAATGCTCGGGGCGAGGTGACCGGTCTGCGTGTCGCCGAGACCGAGTACACGGACGCGGGGAGGATGCCCAAGGCCGGTACGGAGCAGTTGCTCGAGGCCGATCTCGTGCTGATCGCGATGGGCTTCACGGGCCCGGAGGAGATCGAGGACCCCGCGCACCGACTCGAACGGTCGTCCCGCGGGTCCTTCGAACGCGACCGCGAATACGCGACCGGTCTGCCCGGTGTGTTCGTCGCGGGCGACGCCGGGCGCGGCCAGTCGCTGATCGTCTGGGCCATCGCCGAGGGTCGCGCGGTCGCAGCGTCGGTCGACCGCTACCTCACCGGAGGCACCGTGCTGCCCAGCCCGGTTACGGCGCACGACCGCGCGTTCGCATAGTCGAAGCCCGGGCTCGCGCCGTCGCGCTCGAGCCCGGGCTACGCTGGGCGGGTGCATGCAGAACTCGTGGATCGCCTCCGCGCCGACCTCCGCTCATCCGACTACTCGGTCGACTCCGTCACGGCCCTGCTCGGCCCCACCGCCGACAGCGCGCGTCAGCGGGGCGTCTTCGCTCCAGCGCGTCGTGCCCTCGCCAACGGCGAGCCCGGGCCCCTCGCGACGCTCGTCCGATGCTTTCTGCTCGGCGAGCGCCTTGCAGCGGGGGAGATCCACGCGGCGTTGCCCGCGCTGACGCTCGAGGGGGCCCGGGAACTCGGGATCCTGCAGCCCGCGGCGCACGACGGATCGGGTGCCGAGACGGGGTTCTTCGTCGCCGCAGTGTCGGTGAATCCCGTGAGGATATCCGCTGACGAGCACTGGTGGGTGGTCTCCGACCTCGACGATCAACTGCGTCGGGGGCCCGCGCGAGCGAACCACGTCATGGGGGTCGGCGGCGCGACGCGATCCCTCCTCGCGCAGGCGCCGGGAGCTTCCGTCGGTGCGGCACTCGATCTCGGCACCGGGTGCGGAATCGTCGCCATGCACCTCACACGTTTCGCGAGCCGGGTGATCGCCACGGACATCTCGGAGCGCGCGCTCGAGATCGCGCGTGCGAACGCACGGCTCAACGGTGTGGACGACCGCATCGAGTTCAGAGCCGGCGACCTCTTCGAGCCGGTGCGCTCGGAGCGTTTCGACCTCATCCTGTCGAACCCGCCGTTCGTCATCACACCCCGTTCCGCCGAGGCTCCCGTGTACGAGTATCGCGATGGCGGTCGCACCGGCGACGCACTCGCGCAATCGGTGATCGAGACCGGGCCGGCGCTGCTTCGGCACGGCGGGACGCTGCTGTGCCTCGCGAACTGGGAATCGCCCTGGGGCGCGAACGGGCTCACTCGCGTCGCCGACTGGATCGGCGCCGCCGAGAAAACCGCGGGCCCGCTGCAGGCCTGGGTGATCGAGCGAGATCGCGTCGAACCCGCGAGTTACGCGGAGACCTGGGTGCGCGACGGCGGAGCCAGACCTGGAGACGCCGAGTTCGAGCGTCTGCTCGCGGAGTGGATCGACGACTTCTCGCAGCGCAGGATCACCGCGGTGGGCCTCGGATCGGTCCGCGTGCAGCGCGCGCCGGCGAGCGCCGGGCACATCGTGCATTTGGATGTCGCGGCGGGTGCGTACTCGGATGCCGAGGGGCTCGGGGACGCGCTGCAGCGCGCGTTCGAGATCGGTGCCGCGACGGCGCAGCTGTCGGAGGCCGAGGTGCTCGCCGCCCGCTGGGTGCTCGACGATTCCGTCACCGAGACGCGCGAGCACCGGCCGGGCCAGGAGGCGCCGCGGCGCATCGCGCTGGAGACGGCGGGCCCGATCGCGAGACGCATCGCGGCCGATACGCTGCTCGCGGCCGCGTTGGGAGCGTGCGACGGCGAGCTCTCCCTCGCGCAGATCGCCGACGCCCTCGCCTCGCTGCTGGAGGTCGACGCTGCGGCGTCACGCGAAGCGCTCGTCGCGGGCGTGCGCGAACTGGTGTGGTTCGGCATGCTCGAGCCCGCATCCTGACGGTGCCAGCCGGTCATCGGCCCCGCGCCGTCTCAGTAGACTGGTCGGGTGATGCGAACGATCGATCTCCGGGGCCGAGCGCTCTCCCGAAACGAACTGCTCCAGCTGGTGCCGCGCGCTGCCGTGAGCGCAGAGATCGCGGTCGAGCGGGTGCGACCGCTCATCGCCGATGTGGCCGAGCGCGGCGAAGCGGCGCTGCGCGATCAGGCCCGTGAGTTCGATGGAGTCGAGGGCCATCTGCTGCGCGTTCCGAGTGAAAGCGTCTCTGGTGCGCTGCAGAGCTGCCCGCCGCAGGTCGAAGCAGCGCTCCGCGAGCTCATCGAGCGGTTGCGGCGAGGCTCCGCGGCGCAGGTTCCGGAGAGCCGGGTCACGCGATTCGGCGACGGAGCGATCATTCGTCAGCGCTGGCAACCGGTGAGCCGGGTCGGCCTGTACGCGCCCGGCGGGAAGGCCGCGTATCCCTCTTCTGTCGTGATGAACGCGGTCGCCGCCCAGACCGCGGGTGTCCCGGGTCTTGCGCTCGCCTCTCCCGCGCAGCCCGACAATTCCGGCCTGCCGCATCCCGCGGTGCTCTGGGCCGCGGCGCTCTGCGGAATCACCGAGGTGTACGCCATCGGGGGCGCCGGGGCCGTCGCCGCGTTCGCCCACGGTGTTCCTGAGATCGGCCTCGATCCGGTCGACGTCGTCACGGGTCCGGGAAACGTCTACGTCGCTGCGGCGAAGCGCGTCGTCACCGGTGTCGTCGGCATCGACGCCGAAGCCGGCACGACGGAGATCCTCATCATCGCGGATGCATCCGCGCACCCGGGGTTCGTCGCCGCCGATCTGATCAGCCAGGCCGAGCACGACGAGGCGGCGGCGTCGATTCTCGTCACAGACTCCGAGGAGTTCGCGCAGCTCGTGCAGCAGGAGCTCGCATCGCGCTCCGCCGAGACGCGCCATGACGAGCGCGTGGCCCAGGCCCTCTCCGGGCCGCAGTCGGCGATCGTGCTCGTCGACGACCTGCGTGCCGCCGCCCTCGTGAGCAACGCGTACGGGCCCGAGCATCTCGAGATCCAGACGCGCGAGGACGAGACGGTGCTCGCCGACATCACCGATGCCGGCGCCATCTTCCTCGGCGGGTACACGCCGGTGAGCCTGGGCGACTATCTCGCAGGTTCGAACCACGTGCTTCCCACGGGCGGCACCGCACGCTTCGCGTCGGGGCTCGGCGCCCACACGTTCCTGCGGCCGCAGCAGGTCATCACGTACGACCGCGACGCGCTCCAGGGTCTCGCCGCCCCGCTCCGCGCGCTCGCGGAGGCCGAGGGTCTGCCCGCGCACGCCGATGCCGTCAGCGCACGGTTCGCGAGCGGAGAGGATCGCGGCTGATGCACTGCCCATTCTGCCGACACCCCGACTCCCGCGTCATCGACTCGCGCACCGCCGACGATGGGCTCTCGATCCGCCGCCGACGCCAGTGCCCCGAGTGCGGCCGGCGGTTCACGACTACGGAGACCGCCAGCCTCACGGTGATCAAGCGATCGGGCGTGGTCGAGCCGTTCAGCCGTGAGAAAGTCATGAGCGGAGTGCGCAAGGCGTGCCAGGGACGCCCCGTCACCGAAGCCGATCTCGCCGTGCTCGCGCAGCAGGTCGAGGAATCGGTGCGATCCAGTGGTATCGCCCAGTTCGATGCCAATGAGATCGGCTTGGCGATCCTGCCGCACCTCCGCAAGCTCGACGAGGTGGCCTATCTGCGATTCGCGAGCGTCTACCAGGCCTTCGAATCGCTCGCCGATTTCGACGCTGCGATCGAAGAGCTCCGCACACATCCGAGCGAGCCCGCAGCAGACGGTGCCCGCCGCGACGCCGACCAGGGGGAGTGACCGCGATGCGCTGGTACCCGATTCTCTTCAGAACCGTGCTGCGACGCATGGACCCCGAAACCGCGCACCACTGGGCGTTCCGCGTCATCCAGGCGACGCCGCTCGCGGGCGGCCTCGTGCGTCGGTTCTGCGGAGCCGACCCCGCGCTCCGCGTGCGAGCCCTCGGAACGACCTTCCCGAGCCCCTTCGGGCTCGCCGCCGGCTTCGACAAGAACGCCACCGCCATCGCGGGCCTGGGAGCCATCGGTTTCGGCCACGTCGAAGTCGGCACGCTGACCCGCCACGCGCAGGAGGGCAATCCCAAGCCCCGGATGTTCCGGCTCGTGGACGACCGCGGTCTCGTGAACCGGATGGGGTTCAACAACGGTGGATCCGCAGCTGCGGTCCCGCGCATCGAGCGAGCGCGCCTGCGCCGTCACCGTCCGATCATCGGCGTCAACATCGGTAAGAGCCGCGTCACCGAGGTCGAGGACGCCGTCGCCGACTACGTGTGGAGCACAGAGCGTCTCGCCCCGCTCGCCGACTACCTGGCGGTGAACGTCAGTTCGCCGAACACGCCCGGGCTGCGGGGCTTGCAGGAGCTCGACATGCTCGAGCCGCTGCTCGCCGCGGTGCACGAAGCCGCCGGTGCCACGCCGCTGCTCGTGAAGATCGCTCCGGACATGGGGGACGAGCAGATCGACGGAATCGTCGCGCTCGCGAAGAAGCTCGGACTCGACGGGATCATCGCCACGAACACGACGGTCTCCCGAGACGGGCTGAACGCTCCCGACGAGGAGATCGCGAGGATCGGAGCCGGGGGCCTCTCGGGCGAACCGCTTCGAGACCGGTCGCTCGAAGTACTGCGCCGCATTCGGGCAGCCGAGCCGGATCCCGACTTCTGCGTGATCTCGGTCGGCGGAGTGGAGAGTGCGTTCGATGTGCTCGAGCGACTGCGCGCCGGCGCCACACTCGTCCAGGGGTACACGGCCTTCATCTACACCGGCCCGCTGTGGGCGCGCGGCATCAACCGCGGCTTGAAGCGAGCCGGATATCGGGGGAGCGGCGCACCGAGCGCGCGTCGCTAGCCGGGGAATGCCCCGCGCTTCACCACGGCCTTGGGCGCGCGAAGCGGCCGGAACTGGAAAGCGCGCATCGCCGCGTACCAGCGGTACCCGGGCTGCACGCGATCCTCGCCGAACTTCTCCGCGAGCTTCCGCTTCAGCCGCATGCCCAGGAACACCGCGTCGAGCACGGCGAGGCCGACGAAGGCCCAGATCACGAACAGGCTGATGACCTGCACAGTGCCGGGGATGAAGGTCATCACGAGCACGACGAGCATCATCGGGATGAGCATCTCGCCGACGTTCCAGCGGGCATCGACGTAATCGCGCACGAACCGGCGCTGCGGGCCGCGGTCACGAGGTCCGAGGAAGCGCTCATCGCCCTGCATCATGCCGACGCGCGCACGCTCGCGCATCTCGGCCTGCTGGCGGCGCTGCTCTTTGATCGCGGCCTTGTCGCGCGACCCGACGATCGGACGAGCGTTGGCTGCCTCAGCCTGTCTGCGCGACGGCGTCGGGCGCCCCTTTCCGACGACGGCGTCGCTGCCGTCCGTTGCACCCTGCCCGTTCGCAGCGCCCTTCTGAGCCACGCAGATCCTCCCGTTCCGAGCGCGTACCGCGCCACCTTGCCCGGCGTTCGCCGAAGACCTCTAGCGTACCGCGACTTCCGTCGAGTTCCCGTCGCGCCCGGGCGGTAGACTGGCCCGGAACGATCACGACGTGAGCGAGGAGTTACGTATGAGCACCGACACGATCGCACCCGAGGGCACTTCGGTCGCAGCGGAGCCGGCCCACGGCGTCCGGCTGAGCGAGGCGGCGCGCGAGAAGGTGCGCAGTCTGCTGGCGCAGGAGGGGCGAGACGATCTCCGTCTGCGCATCGCGGTGCAGCCCGGAGGCTGCTCCGGACTGATCTACCAGCTCTTCTTCGACGAGCGCGAACTCGAGAACGATGCGGTCGTCGACTTCGACGGCGTCGGCGTCGTCGTCGACATGATGAGCATTCCGTACCTGAACGGGGCGACCATCGACTTCGAGGACACGATTCAGAAGCAGGGGTTCACCATCGACAATCCCAACGCTCAGGGGAGCTGCGCCTGCGGCGACAGCTTCAGCTGAGTCCAGCCGCGCAGCGCCCTCCCCGAACGATCTGCGCGACACCCGCCGGTGGTTCGGGGAACGGTCCCGTTCGCGCTAAGCTGTCAGGGAGTCATCAGCTTCGTTCGCATGCGTGCGGCGAAACAACGTTTTCGAAAGGTATGCGGTGCGTTCCAATCGTCGAATGAAATGGGTCGCGGCCCCGGTGGCGCTCTCCGCAGCGCTGATCCTGGCGGGCTGCACCCCCGAGCAGCAGCGGGGATTCCTTCCCGCCGGCTCGGAAGGTGCTACGAACCACACGGACGGGATCACCGGCCTGTGGGTGACCTCCTGGATCGTACTGCTCGCGGTCGGCGTGATCACGTGGGGCCTCATCATCTGGGCGACCATCGCCTACCGTCGCCGCAAGGGCCAGACCGGGCTCCCGGTTCAGCTGCGGTACAACATGCCGATCGAGACGTTCTTCACCGTCGTCCCCGTGATCCTCGTGATCGGCTTCTTCGCCTTCACCGCGCAGGAGCAGAGCAAGATCGAGGCGCGCTACGACAATCCCGAGAACGTCGTCGAGGTCGTCGGCAAGCGCTGGTCCTGGGACTTCAACTACGTCGATGAGGACGTGTACTTCCAGGGCGTTCAGGTGCAGACCGACGACGCGGGCGACCCGCAGGCCGAGACCATGCCGGTGCTGTACCTGCCCGTCGACAAGACGACCGAGATCCGACTCGAGACCCGCGACGTCATCCACTCCTTCTGGGTCGTGGAGTTCCTCTACAAGAAGGACATGATCCCGGGTCAGACGAACTACATGAGCTTCACCCCGACCAAGACCGGAACCTTCATGGGCAAGTGCGCCGAGCTCTGCGGCGAGTACCACTCCATGATGCTGTTCGAGGTCAAGGTCGTCGAGCAGGACGAGTACGACGCATACATCGAATCGCTCCGCGAGGCCGGCAACACCGGCCAGGTGCCCGAGGAGTACAACCCGAACCAGGATCACTTCGAGGGTGACCAGGCGAAGGCTCAGAACGAGTAACGAGGGATAGCAAGAAGATGAAGAAGGGCAATGTCATTGTCTCGTGGCTGACGTCCACGGACCACAAGGTGATCGGATACATGTATCTGATCAGCTCCTTCGTGTGGTTCCTGGTCGGCGGTCTTATGGCCCTCGTAATCCGTGCGCAGCTGTTCGCTCCCGGTCTCGAGGTCGTAGCCACCAAGGAGCAGTACAACCAGCTGTTCACCATGCACGGCACGATCATGCTGCTGATGTTCGCCACCCCGCTGTTCGCGGGGTTCGCCAATGTCATCATGCCGCTCCAGATCGGTGCTCCCGACGTCGCGTTCCCGCGGCTCAACGCTTTCGCATTCTGGCTGTACACCTTCGGGTCGCTCATCGCCGTCGGCGGATTCCTCACGCCGCAGGGCGCCGCGTCCTTCGGCTGGTTCGCGTACGCTCCGCTCTCCGACATGACGTATTCGCCGGGCGTGGGCGGCAACCTCTGGGTGCTCGGTCTCGGCGTCTCCGGATTCGGCACAATCATGGGCGGCGTGAACTTCATCACGACGATCATCACGATGCGCGCGCCGGGCATGACGATGTGGCGCATGTCGGTCTTCACCTGGAACACCCTGATCACGTCGATCCTGGTGCTCCTCGTGTTCCCCGTGCTCGCAGCAGCGATGTTCGGCCTCGCCGCGGATCGCATCTTCGGAGGGCAGATCTACAACGGAGAGGGCGGCGCCATCCTGTGGCAGCATCTCTTCTGGTTCTTCGGCCATCCCGAGGTCTACATCATCGCGCTGCCGTTCTTCGGAATCGTGTCGGAGATCTTCCCGGTCTTCAGCCGCAAGCCCATCTTCGGGTACAAGACACTGATCTACGCGACGATCGCGATCGCGGCTCTGTCGATGACGGTGTGGGCGCACCACATGTACGTCACCGGATCGGTGCTGCTCCCGTTCTTCGCCCTGATGACGATGCTCATCGCGGTTCCGACCGGCGTGAAGATCTTCAACTGGCTCGGAACGATGTGGCGCGGGTCGATCACGTTCGAGACTCCGATGCTGTGGTCGATCGGCTTCCTCGTGACGTTCGTCTTCGGCGGCCTGACCGGTGTGATTCTCGCGTCGCCGGCGCTCGACTTCCATCTCTCCGATACGTACTTCGTCGTCGCGCACTTCCACTACGTGGTGTTCGGAACGGTCGTGTTCGCGATGTTCGCGGGCTTCTACTTCTGGTGGCCGAAGTGGACCGGAAAGCTGCTCGACGAGCGTCTCGGCAAGATCCACTTCTGGGTGCTCTTCATCGGCTTCCACACCACCTTCCTCGTGCAGCACTGGCTCGGCGTCATGGCGATGCCGCGTCGCTACTACACCTATCTGCCGTCCGATGGCGTGACGTGGGGCAATCAGCTCTCCACGGTCGGCGCGATGATCCTCGGTGCATCGATGATCCCGTTCCTGCTGAACGTGTACATCACCGCTCGGCGCGCCCCGAAGGTCACCGTCGACGATCCGTGGGGTTACGGCCGTTCGCTCGAGTGGGCGACCTCCTGCCCGCCGCCGCGTCATAACTTCACCTCGATCCCTCGGATCCGCTCGGAGTCGCCGGCCTTCGATCTCAACCATCCGGAGATCAGCGGCGTCGAGCAACCGTTGCGTCAAACCGAGCGCGAGCTCGCTGAGAAGCAGTGAGCTGAGGAGTAACGAGTTATGAAATCCAATATCGTCATCTTCTGGATCCTCACGGTCTACCTCGTGGTGCTGGCCACGGTGTACACGGTCTGGAACATGCTCGCCCACGGGTACCCTGAGTGGGCCGGGTCGACCGCTATTCTGCTGTCGGGCGGGCTGACCGGCTTCATCGCCTCCTACTTGATGCTCGTGCAGCGCAAGCAGGGCGGTGTACTCGTCGAGGATCGCGACGATTCCGACATCGACGACGGCGATCCGGAGCTCGGCGAGTTCAGCCCGTGGAGCTGGTGGCCGATCGTGCTGGCGTTCGGCGCGTCACTGGTCGTTCTGGGCCTGTGCGTCGGCTTCAACTTCTGGCTGTCGTTCCTGTCGCTTCCGGTCGTGATCGTCGCGGTGGTCGGCTGGGTGTACGAGTACTACCGCGGAAACTTCGCGCGGTAGGGGAAGGCGCGGAGTGGGCATCATCATTCGACGCGGTCGCAGCGACGACGACGCGGCAGTCTTCGGGCTGGCACGCCAGTTCACTACGGGGAGAGAGCCCATCGGTCGCGATGAGTTCTCCGTGGCGTACGACAACGTGTTGCGGCACCGCGATCAAGAGACGAACGTCCTCTTCATCGCGGAGCTCGACGACGCGGTCGTGGGCTACTCGCTGATGACCGTCTCTCGTCTGCTGCATGCACCGGGCCTGACCGCTCACCTGCAGGAGATCGTCGTCGATGAGGCCGCTCGCGGTCACGGTGTCGGAGATCGACTGATGCAGGCGAATGAGCACTACTGCATGGGTCGCGGCGTGCGTCAGCTCTCCGCCTCGACCGCTCGGTTCGGCTCGTTCTACAACCATCGTGGTTTCGAGGCCGTCGGAGAGCACTACCGCAAGATTCTCGCACTCGGGTAATCATGACCGGACGTCGTGCTCGGAGAAGGCCCGGCGAGAATCGTGAACGCCTGCTTGAGGCCGGACTCTGTGAGTTCGGCCTCTTCGGCTTTCATGGAGCGTCCACCGCGGCCATTGCAGCTCGCGCGGGCGTGCCGCAACCGCACGTGTATGCCAACTTCTCCAACAAGCAGGAGCTCTTTCTCGAGGTCTGCGCCGCTGCTGTGCAGATCGTTCTGTCAGCCCGGCTCGCCGCGGGACCTGTCGAACTTTCCCGCGTGCGCAGTGGGGCGCTCGAGGGCCTGGCGGCCGATGCGCAGCGCACGCTGCTGCAAGCTCTGGCCGCAGTCTGCTCGCCGCAGCTCGCCGCGGACCTACTCCCACTTCTCGCCGGTTTTCGGGACGCTTACGGAGATTCTGACTTCGCGGCGACATACGGCGCCTCCGGCGTTGCCATGCTCGAGCACGCGATCGCGCGTAATTAGGTGTTTCACATTCAAGGTTCGCGTCCCATCGGCATAGGGCGGTCTCGTGCGTTCTGCTGCAGCCGCGATGCCGGCTTGGCGCGATAGCGCCCGCGCCGCCCCGGGCCAGCGACCGATCTTCGCTTCCGCGCTGGTTGGCAGCACGCCGAGCGAGAGCGCGGCCGCGATGCCGCGCCTGGATCGCCGCAGCCTTCACGATGCGGGGGTGAGTAGTTCGTCTAGGGGCGAGTTACGTTCCACGACTCGAATCGCTCACCACGACGCGACCTGCTCACCTCGACGTGAGCGTGCTCGCGCACGCTCGCCTGACAGTGCAGGTGAGGGGTTTGTGCGAAGAGACGCGACCGCTGGAAATTGCTCGTCCCAGACGTCGAGCCGCGCATACCGTGCATCGCTGACCATTCGTAGGGGAGAGGATTGTCGGCGAAGCGAGACGGATTGTCGAGCCCACGTCCGTCGGAATCAGGCCGGCGCGCTACGGCGGGTCAGTCGGTGTCGAGCTGTGCTGGGGCTTGCGGTCGGGCGGCGCAGACAGATTCGGCCGGCGCTAGGCACACACGGCATACGCCAGCGCTCCTCTACACAGGCGCATTGGCACAGGTGCAGTGTCACGCAGGTGCGATCTTGCGCACGCGTGCACTATGCGCGCGAGAACCGCGCGTGCGCAGACGTGCGATCACGGCGCATGCGACTGCGCCGACAACGAGAAACCCCGGGTGTTGCACTGATGTCCAGTGCAACACCCGGGGTGCGCTCAGAGGCTCGTCCTCTGCTGAGTCCTACGAAGGTCAGTGACCCTCGTGGTGCCCCTTCTCGATCTCGCCCTGAGTCGGCGGAACGATGCGGTCTTCGAAGAACCAGCGGCTGAAGCCCGCACGCAGTCGCTTCGAGAAGGGGATGCGACCGTCGTCATTCGGGCGGAGCATCAGCGGTGCGTAGTCGTGGTAGCTGACGAGCTGCCACGACTCGTACTCGTCGAGCGGCTTGTGCACCTCGATGAATTCGCCGCCGGGCATGCGCACGATGCGACCGGACTCGTACCCGTGCAGTGCGATGGAACGATCCTTCTTCTGCAGTGCGATGCAGATGCGCTTCGTCACCTGGTAGGCGAAGATCGGGCCGAGGATCAGGAGGGCTTGGAGTCCGTGGATCACACCTTCCATGGAGAGCTGGAAGTGCGTCGCCATGAGGTCGGAGCTCGCGCCCGCCCACATCACTGCGTAGAACGTCACACCGGCCGCACCGATCGCGGTACGGGTGGGGGCATTGCGCGGGCGATCGAGAATGTGGTGCTCGCGCTTGTCGCCGGTCACCCAGGCTTCGATGAAGGGGTAGACCATCACGAGCACGATGAAGATCCCGATGATCCCGAGCGGCAGAAGCATGTTCCACGACCAGGTGTATCCGAACCATTCCGTTTCGAGCCCCGGCGGAATCAGACGAAGCATGCCGTCGGCGAAGCCGATGTACCAGTCCGGCTGAGTACCGGCGGAGACAGGCGACGGGTCGTACGGGCCGTAGTTCCAGATCGGGTTGATGCCGACGAGCGAGGCGATCAGTACGATCACGCCGAACACGATGAAGAAGAAGCCACCGGCCTTCGCAGCGTATACCGGCAGCACGGGGAAGCCGACCACGTTCTGCTGCGTCTTGCCCGGCCCGGGGTACTGCGTGTGCTTGTGGATCACCACGAAGGCGAGGTGCAGTGCGATGAACAGGATCACCAGTGCCGGCAGCACCATGATGTGGAGCATGTACAGGCGCCCGACGATCGCGGTGCCCGGGAACTCCCCGCCGAAGAAGAAGAACGACAGGTACGTGCCGATGACCGGAATGGCCTTGATGATGCCATCGATGATGCGCAGACCGTTGCCCGAGAGCACGTCGTCGGGGAGCGAGTAGCCGGTGAAACCCTCTGCCATGGCCAGGATGAAGAGTACGAACCCGATCACCCAGTTCAGCTCACGCGGCTTGCGGAACGCGCCGGTGAAGAAGATGCGCAGCATGTGCAAGCCGATGGAGGCGACGAAGAGCAGCGCAGCCCAGTGATGCACGTGCCGCATGAGCAGGCCACCGCGCACTGAGAACGAGATGTCGAGAGTCGAGGCCATGGCCACGGACATCTCGACGCCCTTCATGGGAACGTAGGGACCCGTGTAATGGGTTTCCACCATCGACGCCTGGAAGAAGAGCGTCAGGAAGGTACCCGACAGGAGGATGACCACGAAGCTGTAGAGTGCGACCTCGCCGAGGAGGAACGACCAGTGGTCGGGGAAGACCTTGCGGCCGAATTCCTTGACCGCGACACCGATCTTGGTGCGCTCGTCGAGGTAGTTCGCGGCTGCAGCCGTGAAGCGGCTCGAGCCGCTCTGAGCCTGCTGGCTCGACGCGGGGGTTTCGGTGACAGTGCTGCTCACTTGAGGCGCTCCCAAAAGCTCGGGCCGACGGGTTCATGGAAATCGCTCTGGGCGATGAGGTAGCCCTCGTCGTCGACGGTGATGGGCAGCTGGGGGAGCGGCCGCTTCGCCGGGCCGAAGATCACCTTCGCGTGCTCGGAGACGTCGAACTGCGACTGGTGGCAGGGGCAGAGGAGATGGTGCGTGTGCTGCTCGTACAGGGCGACGGGGCAGCCGACGTGGGTGCAGACCTTCGAGTACGCGACAATGCCGTCGTACGACCAGTCCTTGCGCTCGGGAAGCTCGCGGAGATCCTCCTGATTGAGACGCATGAGGAGCACGATCGCCTTCGCTTTCGCGTCGAGGAGGTGGACGCTGCCGCCGCGCTCATCGAGCGTCATCTTCTCGAAGTCCTCGTGATTCAGCGTCTCGGGGATCACGTGGAACGCCGAGCCGATGGTGACTTCGCTCGCCTTGATCGGAACACCGGAGGGATCGCGAGCGAGGCGAACGCCTTCCGCCCACATCGTGTGGTGCGCAAGCTCGACCGGGTCGCGGTCCTGCGGCCCGAGACCGCGCAGCAGCGTGATCCCGGGGAGGGGGAAGGCGATCAACGCGCCGATGAGGCTGTTGCGCACGAGCGAACGACGGGAGAAGCCCGACTCTTCGTCGGCGAGCTTGAAGACCTCGGCCGACGCCTCGCGGGTCGGCACGTCGCTCGCGACGGGGTGGCGGTAATCGATGGACTCGTGATCCGCCATGATGGCCTTGCCCCAGTGGACGGCACCGATGCCCACGGCCAGCAGGGCGAGTGCCATGCCGAGACCGACGAACATCGTGTGCAGTCGGATCGCCAGCAGTTCTCCCGTTTCGATCGGGAAGAACATGTAGGCGAGCACGGCGCCGAGGCTGCCCGCGATCGAGAGGTAGAAGAGGCTGTACACCGTGCGTTCGGCGCTCTTGTCCTTCTTCGGATCGAGATCCGTCACGCGCTTGCGGTGCGGGGGAAGGCCCGGATTCTGCACGGCATCGGACGGAATGACCGCAGTGCCCGCGGCTGCCTCGACCGAGCCGTGGCCGGCGGCAACGACGGCGGCGTGATCGCCGCCGTTGTTCTTCGCTTCCTCTGCCATGTTGCTCCTTGACTCCTGACTCATGAAAACTGTGACGCGTCGTCGACTAGTTCGACTTCGCGGTGACCCACACGGTGAGGCCGATGACGGCTCCCAGGCCGATCACCCAGATGAACAGACCTTCCGCCACCGGGCCGATGGACCCGAGGGTGATGCCGCCGACGGCGGGCTGGTTCTCGATGTACTTGAGGTACGAGATGATGTCGGCCTTGTCCTGCGGCGAGATGTTCGCATCGTTGAACACCGGCATGTTCTGCGGCCCCGTGATCATCGCTTCGTAGATGTGCGTCGGCGCGACTCCGGTCAACTTCGGAGCGAACTTGCCCTCGGTGAGCGCACCACCTGCGGCTGCGACGTTGTGGCACATGGCGCAGTTGATGCGGAAGAGCTCGGCGCCGTTCGCCACACCCTCGTCATCGCTGTCTGCCTGCAGGTACTGCGTCTCGGGGAGCGCGGGCCCCGGGGCCAGCGAGGCGACGTACGCCGCCATCTGCAGCGTCTGCTCTTCGGTGAACTGCTGGGGCTTCACCATGCCCTGCGGTCCCTGGAAGGCGAGGGGCATGCGGCCCGTGCCCACCTGGAAGTTGACCGACGCAGCGCCGACACCGATGAGCGTGGGGCCGTCGGGCGTGCCCTCGGCTGCCGCTCCGTGGCAGGTTGCGCAGTTGGCACCGAACAGCTTCTCGCCCGCCTCGATCGTGGCGGGGGAGGTGAGGTCGACCTCTGCGGTCGCCGATGTCTGGCTGAAGCCGGCGTACGCTGCACCGGTCACGAGCAGTCCCACGGCGACGAGTGCGGCCGTCGCGAGCGGATGCCTGCGGCCGGACTTGCGAAGATTCTTCTTGGCGCGAGCCATGATGTCGATTGCTCCTGACCCTACTTGAGGACGTAGATGACGATGAAGAGGATGATCCACACGACGTCGACGAAGTGCCAGTAGTACGACACGACGACTGCGGTCGTCTCTTCCTTGTGCGTGAAGTTCTTGACGGCGTAGATGCGGCCGATGACCAGCAGGAAGGCGACGAGACCCAGGGAGACGTGGATGCCGTGGAAGCCGGTGGTCATGTAGAACGCCGACCCGTACGGGTCGGAGGCCAGCGTGATGCCCTCGGAGACGAACGTCGCGTACTCGTACGCCTGGCCCGCGACGAAGATCGCACCCATGAAGAAGGTGAGGTAGAACCACTCGACGGTTCCCCAGTTCTTCGGGCTCGGGCCGGTGGCGCGCGGCTGCATGCGTTCGGCGGCGAAGACGCCTGCCTGAGCGGTGAAGGACGACGCGACCAGAATGAGCGTGTTGATCAGCGCGAACGTGAAGTTGTGCTTCTCGGTCTGCTCAGCCCACAGTTCGGGGTTCATGGCGCGCAGCGTGAAGTAGATCGCGAACAGGCCCGCGAAGAACATGACCTCGCTGCCGAGCCACACGATCGTACCCACGGCGACGAGATTCGGTCGCTTCACCGCGGGCACGGCTGACTTGGTATTCATAGTGGTCGTTGTCACCCTTCCATTATGGCTGAAAGTCAGGTGTGCATTTTCACCCGGACACGGCGAGCCGAACTTTCTGCATCCTTCCCCCGTAGCCTACCGTCTTCGCGCTCCTGAGGAGCGCACGCTCGCGGCGAGGTTCATCCGATGAAGTGGCGTGATCATGCCGTTTTCGCGGCTCGATAGAATCGATCCATGATCGACGAACGGACCTGGCCGACCGTACTCACCGCGCTGCTGGAAGGCGAGGACCTGAGCGTCTCGCAAGCCGAGTGGGCGATGTCGCGTTTCATGACGGGTGAGGCGAGTGGGGCTCAGATCGGGGCGTTCCTCGTGGCGCTGCGATCCAAGGGCGTCACGGTGGACGAGGTCATCGGCTTTCGAGACGCCATACTCGCGGAAGCCCTCCCATTGGAGCTGCCCGCGATGTCGCTCGACATCGTCGGCACCGGAGGCGATCGTTTCGGCACGGTCAACATCTCCACCATGGCGTCCATCACCGCTGCTGCGGCGGGCGCCCCGGTCGTGAAGCACGGGAACAAGGCCGCGAGCAGTCTGTCGGGCTCGTCCGATGTGCTCACGGCGCTCGGAATCGACCTGGCTCTCGACGGGCCGCAGCTCACGCGCGCGTTCGACGAATCGGGCATCGCGTTCGTGCACGCCGCTCGTTTCCTGCCGGGCTTCCGCCATGTCGCCGATGCGCGGAAGGATCTCGGGATCCCGACGGTCTTCAACTTTCTGGGTCCGCTCTGCAACCCGGTGCGACCCGAGGCGTCGGCCGTCGGTGTCGCCGATATCGATCGGGTTCCGATCTTCGTCGGAGTGTTCCGGTTGCGCGGCGCTTCGGCGCTCGTGTTCCGCGGGGACGACGGTCTCGACGAGTTGACCACCACGGGGCACTCGCGACTCTGGGAGGTGAGTCGCGGTGGTCTGACGGAGCACGACATCGATCCCCGCGACCTCGGTCTGCCGCGGGCGCAGATCAGCGACCTGGTCGGTGGCACTCCCGACGAGAACGCCGAGGTCGTGCACCGGGTGCTGTCGGGAGAGACCGGGCCGATCCGCGACATCGTGCTGCTCAACGCGGCTGCCGGTCTCGTCGCGTTCGATCTCGCGCAGCGGCCGGAGTCCGCTGAGCGCGCACTGCTCGAACGCCTCGCCGAGAAGCTCGACGTCGCCGCGGAGGCGATCGATTCGGGGCGTGCGGCTGCGAAGCTCGGCGCCTGGGCTCGAGCGACGTCCTCCGCAGCTGCCGGTAACACCTCTGCCACCGGCGCCGGCGCTTAGTCCGCCGCGTTCTCCTCCGCTGGATCGGCGTTCCCGTCGGAAATCGGCTCGGTGCGATCCGTGCGGTAGTACTTCGCGAGGAACGGCATCGGATCCACTGGAGTGTCATCCACCCGGATGGCGAGGTGGAGATGCGCGCCGAACGAGATCCCCGTCGATCCGACGCGGCCGACCAGGTCGCCCATCGCGATGCGATCCCCGACCTCCCAGGCGTGAGAATCGGTTTGCATATGGCAGTACCTGCTCGTGACCTCGGAGTCATCGATCTCGTGATCGATCGTGAGGGCGAAACCGCAGCCGTCTGTGGCCTCGCCGGCTTCGGAGACGATCCCGTCGGCAATCGCGAGGATCTCGGTTCCCGCCGCCGCAGCGAAATCCTGGGCGTCGTGGAACTGCTCGACCGGAGCGGTGCGATACCCGAACGGATCAGTGAGTGCCACCGGAGCCGCGAACGGATAGTTGACGACGGAACGTGCGCGATACGTGTATCCGACCGCGGAGGGGGCATCGGTGTCGACGACGTCGATCTCGGCGAGCGATGACGGGAGGTCGTCGACCGACACCTCTGAGAAGAGCCGCTGCTCCGCCGCGGCGACGTCCGTCGAGCCCGGCTGCTGCACCAGCGGGAGGGCGAGCGTTGCGACGAGCGCGCACACGCTCGCGGCTGCGGCGCCCCGAGCGAACCACGGACGCGTCGCGCGAGGCGCAGCTCGGTGCAGGCGCTCAGCATCGGGCACGTGCACCACGCGAGGCCCGATGACGTACTCCTCGCCGTCGAGTCGATCGGCGGCGGGGGCGTCGATCGCGTCGGCGGGCGCGCGTACGGAAGTGGTCATACGGTCTTTCGTCGGGAAGGGGGAGCTGGGCCGGGGGAGCTGGGGCGAGTCTCCCCGCTCGGGCATAGGGGCCAGAGTACTCGCTGTCACCGGCGCGCGCCAGCGAGATGCGCGAAGCGGGGCGCGCCGTCGTCGACGTCGCGCCCCGTCTGCGTCAGTTGCTGCCGAGCCGTGCTCGCCGTCGGAGGACGAGGATCGCGCCAGCCGCGAGCAGTGCCGCGCCGAGCGCGACGATTCCTGCGATTCCGGCTCCGGTGATCGGCAGCGAGCCGTCGCCGGCGCCGCTTCCATCGCCGCCGTCCGCTCCGGCCGAGGAACCCGCGTTCGACGAGGCGTCGCTCTCAGCACCCGCCGTTCCCGATGCATCCGCCGAGCTCGAGTCCGTTGCGTCGGCCCCCGCACCACCTGCGGTACTCGAACCCGAAGCGTCCGCTCCGGCACCGGCCTCCGCGTCGGCATCGCTGTTCGGGTCGGCGTCGTCGATCGCGGCTGCGACGGGGTCGGAGACCGCCATGGCGATGAACGGCGCAGTTCCGGCCCGGTGCGCGAAGACCCAGGCCGTCGCGGGCTCACCGACGAGCGCATCGGTGAGCTCGAGCGTCGCGCTCGTCTCCTCGAGCGGAACGTCGCCGCTGCTCCATCGGTGGGAGATGCTCTCCGGATCCGGAGCGATGTCGGGATCGACCACCGTCAGGGTTTCGCCCGCGCGCGCCTCGCCCGTCAGCGTCGGAGCGCCGGCCGTGAATGCATCCTCCGGTGCGGTGCCGAGGGGGAGCGCGCCGAGATCGGTCGAGCTGCCGGGGAAGACGAGGGTGTCCGTCGACGCGGGCGAGGCCGCCTCGCCTCGCGCGGCGACCCATGGCACATATCCGCCTGCGGGCACACGGGAGATCGTGATCGCTCCCGACTCGTTCGCGTACTCCCGCTGCGACTCGACAGGCGCCCCGCTCAGGTCGATGCCCTGCAGTCGAGCCACCGCGTCATCGAGATCGATGAGGGTGGTCTCGTCCTCCGTCACCGACAGGGTCACCTCCCCTCCCCATCGTTCGAGTTCATGCTCGGCGAACGGGGCGGCACTGCTCGCGCCGTCCGCGATCTCGAAGATCGGGGAGTCATCGGTGTACGAGGGGTTTCCCCCGAGGGACTCCCCGAGGGCGAACCGGGCATTCGAGACCGACGTGTCGTATTGCAGGGTGTACTCGCCGTCGGGGAGGAAATCGAGCGACCATGTGCCGTCCGATGCTGTCTCCGTCTCCTGTTCGAAGACGTACGCGCTCTCCTCGTCATCCCACCGGTACGCGGATACTTCTACACGGCCGACCGGTGCATCGGCCTCGGTGACGCTCCCGGCGATGCTCGCGTCTGCGGGAGCGGCGGCCGCGCTCGTCGCACTGAGCGGGACTGCTCCCAGGAGTGCTGCAAGGAGCGCTGCCGGCAGACCGCGACGGAGGGCGGGTCGAGAGATCATGGTGCTCTTTCTGGTTGTGGACGTCGTGATGCTCATGGTCAAGCCACCCGTGCCTTCCCGATCGGAGCGATCGATACCGGCCCGATGAGACCGTAAGCCTGCGGCGCGACGACGCCGTACACGGCAGGGTCGACGATGCGAAGCCTGTTGATCAGGGGAGAGGCGACCTCGACGCGCAGCGTGTTGCGGCCCGTGCGCACGTACTCGGAGATGTCGAGATCGGTATCGCTCAGATCGATGCGGTCGACGGCTACGCTGTTGACCCATACGCGGAAGGTGTCGAGCACCTTTCCGAGCGACAGCCGCACGCCGCCGCTCCCAGGGCGCCACGCCGCATCGAGGGTGAACGTCGTCCGGTAGTCGCCGATGCCGGCGACCTCGGTGAACCCGAGCTCCGTCCACGCTCCCAGGGCATTGTTCTCCACACGATGCGTGACGTGGTTCGTCGCCACACCGTCGGCCGCGGGCTGCCAGTCGTCGAGAGCGAGCGACCAGTCGGTGAGCTCGATGGGGTCGGGAAGCGAGGGCACGAGCGTGCGCTTCTCACGCCCGTTCGCGAAGCGCACGGTGTGCGGGCCCGCCTGAGACGCGTGGATGTACACCGCGCCTTCGGGAGTCACCGAGACGTCGTCGCCACTCGAATCGACGACCACGGCCCGCGGCATCGTGGTCCCGGCCCACCCCGGAGGAGCGAACACGAGTACCGTCGACTGCGCCGGCTGCAGACGCAGGCGCACGGTGAATTCCGCTCCATCTCGCTGGTAAGCGGCGAGAGGTCGAATCGTTCCGGTCCATGCGTCGAGCTCGTACGGCACGTGCGCGTCGGAGGTGGCGAGTACGGTCACCTCCTGCTCGACGAGCGAGAGCTTGTCCTTGCCCGGATTGTGCTTGGAGTTGACGAAATAGAAGTAGTCATTGCCGTCCGCGACTCGATGAATGTGCTTCATGCTCGAGTTCTCGTGACGGACCGTCCGTCTGACGCCCAGCGCTTCGAGCGCGAGCGGAATGTCATCGTTGCCCGCAGCATCGGCGACGTTCGGAAGGGCACGCATCTGAGCGACGATGTCGACGACCCTCTGATTGGTGGCGGCGTCGCGGAAGCCGGTCGAGGCGGGCGCGCTCCAATTCCCGAAGAAGACGATGGGCAATCCCGCCTGGGCGAGTGAGAGCAGCGCTTCGCCCGCTCTCACGGACATGGTCGCCTCATTGCCTCGGAACCGATCGATGTCGAGGATGAACGCCCGGTAGTTGCCCCCTTGAGGCGCGAATCGCCCGCCCTCGAGCACCGACAGCTCCTGGAAGAGGCTGGACTCGTTCAAGAACCCGTGCGTCCACCCGATCGGAATGCCGGCCGCGGTCGCCCACGGCGCGCCGATACCGGTCTGCGCCCATCCCTTCTGGCGGAAGAATGCGATGTCGTAGTGCGGGCGCCCCTGCTGGAGCACCCACTGGGTGCGCGCGAGAGAGGCGGCGACGCGATCGAGGTGACCCCATACGGGCATGCGCGGCCCCCACGCTTCGGAGTACCCGACCCCGCCGTTGTACGGGGAGAACGCGGCGAATCCCGGCCAGCGCGCGCCCGGCGCGGCAGCGTATGCGTAGCCGTGCAGCACCGTCTGGTTCACGCCGCCGCAGAATGTCTCCGCGAGGGTGTAGAGCACCTCGTTCCGCCATGTCGTGAGATACGCCTTGTTGAGATAAGCGGAGGACTCGCAACTGAGCAGTGTGCGCCCGCCGATGTCGCGCCCGCTCGCGAGCACGCGGTAGTCATCGACGTTCTTCGCGCCGAGCGACTCGGTTTCGGGGATGTCGACGATACCCGCCTGCTCGATGGAATCCTGTTCCAAACCGTACGCCTGGACTCGGTACTCGAGCCCGTACGAATGCGCCCAATCGCGCAGCGGGATGAGGTGATGCTCGGAGTAGAGCTCGCTCATCACCTGGTTGAAGTCGTCGCGCACCCGTGTCGTGACGATGTCGTCGAAGTCGTAGAGGTACTTCTCCTTGGTTTCGACGATCACGGGGAGAAACGGGAAGACGTCGTAGTTCATGCGGCTCTGGAACTCCTCGCGCGCCTTCGGCGTCCAGATCGTCGCATGGGTTTCGATCTCCAGCGAATCCTCGAAGAAGCTGCCGCCGACGGATCCGAGCAGGCCCTTGATGCGAGCGGTCAGGAGGTTCGCCTCCCAGTAGTCGATGAGGGTCTGCGCGCCGGCGGCGCTGAAGTGATCTACGACGTACGACGTCGGATTCGTGTGTTCGCCTCCCTCCGGGCGCTGGCCGCTGCCCCGCTCCCAGTACGCGAGCAGTACCCAGGAGCCGCCGGTTGCCGGTGCAGACCACTCCAGACGCTCGTTCGCGACGTCGTCGGTGAGGTCGACGAGGCTGCTGCGCTTGAGCACCGTCGTCTTCCCTACACTCACGATCTCGAGTGCGTGCACGCCGATCAGCGTGCGCTCCGTGACGCCGGGCTCCGGGGGAGTGATCGGCTCGGGAAGCGCTCCGGAGAAGGCGGCGCCGGGGGCCAGGGTGACGGATCCGTGCGCGATCTCCTTGATCGCCGCCTCGGACTGGGGCGTGATGTTCGGCGTCGCCGCAGGCCAGGAGGGGCCGAGCGTGATGTCGATCTCGATGCCCACTTCTTCTGCGGTGGTTAGAGCGGTTTCGACCGCCGCGACCCAGTGCTCGCCGCCCCAGCCGAACTCGTCGATGTCGAGCCCGCCCTTCACGCTGTGGTGCACATCGGAGATCTCCAGGCCGCCGAAACCGGCGCGCGCTGCGGTGCGCACTTCCGTTGCGATCTGCTCGAGATCGACCTGACCATTCGGCCACCACCAGCGGAACCGCGGCGCTGTGGCCGTCGTCGGCGAGGTGAAGCCCTCGAGCGAGGCAGCGCCTGCGGCGGCCTCCGTCCGCGCGACGGCGAGTGCCGAAGCCGGGTGCGAGGCCGAGAGAGCGGCGACGCCGGCCGCGGTCACGGCGGAGTAGCGGATGAGTTGTCGGCGGGTCAGACCGGATGTCTGGCGGTCGACGTCTTGTGGCATGCGATTGCGCTCCCTTGCGACAACGGCGCCGTAGCTCTCGCGCACTCGCCGTTGAGTTGAATCGTTTCAAAATTGTGCAGAAACAGCCTACTGAGAGTGGAATCGTAAAGTCAACGTTGCCAGCGCGTTACACAATGCGTATCGGGGCCCGATTCGCACCCGGCACAGGGCCGCTCGAGTTCCGGTCGATCATGGGAGCGCATCCCCGAATTCGCCGCGGCCGACGGCAGGGCACGGGGCTCAGTCGTCGTTCGTGCGACGATCGCTGCCGCCCGACAGCGACTCGTCGCCCGAAGCCGTGAGATCGTCGCGCTCCGGCCCCGTGGGCGTCGTGCGGCCGGGTTCGAGCGTGCGCTCCACATCCGGGCCGGTGATCTGCTCGATCGGGCCGGTCGTCGCGTCGACGTACCACTCGGTGAGGGCGGGATCCTCGCTGTCGAACCCGGCTCCCGCGCCCTCATCGGCGGGCACGCTGCTCGTGCCGAAGACGAAGTCGTCCCCGTGCTCGTCGATGCCGCGCCTGACGCCCTGGGCGATCGCGGCCCTCGCATAGGCGCGACGAATGATGTACGGATCGGTGCGCAGGTCTCTGGTCCAGGCGATCATGATCCCGATCACGACGAACGCGAACGGCAGCGCCGAGACGACCATCAACGATTGCAGGCCGGAGAGCGTGTCGCGCCCACCCGCCAGCAGCAGTGCGACGGCGATGAGGCTCAGCAGCAGCCCCCAGACGATCGTCACCCACTTCGAAGGCTCGGGCCGCCCGGCCTGCGACATCGACGCCATCACGATGGATGCGGAGTCGGCTGCCGTGACGAAGAACACGAGCACGGCGAGCATCGCGATGACCGAGGTCACCGTGCCGAAGGGGAGCGCCCCCAGCATGTCGAAGAGCACCGACTCTCCGGATCCGCCCGCATCGAGGCTCGCCCCTTCGAGGGTCTGGAAGATCGCCGTACCGCCGTAGATGACGAACCAGGTGATCACGATCGCCGAGGGCACGAGCACCACGGTCGTCACGAACTCGCGAATCGTCCGGCCGCGGGAGATCTTCGCGATGAACATGCCCACGAACGGCGTCCACGAGACCCACCACGCCCAGTAGTACGTCGTCCACTGCGAGAGGAACTGGGTCGCCTCCTCGCCCTGGTTCGGGTTGCGGGCGAGCATGATCATCGCCTGCTGGAAGAACTCGATGATGGACGCGGGCAGGAAGTTGAGCACGAAGACCGTCGGGCCCACGATGAATACGAACAGGGCGAGCGCGCCGGTGAGGAACATGTTGAGGTTCGACAGTCGACGGATGCCCTTCTTCACCCCTGCCACCGCCGAGGCGATGAAGCAGGCGGTGAGGATCGCGATGGCTCCGATGATAAACGCGTTGCCCATCGGACCCACGCCCGTGACGATGCGGAACCCGCTCTCGATCTGCAGCGCACCGATGCCGAGGGACACCGCGGTTCCGAACAGCGTCACGATGATCGCGAAGATGTCGATGACGCGACCGAGGATCCGGTTGCTGCTCCCCGGGAAGATCGGCTCGAAGAGCGCCGAGATCAGGGGCGCGCGACCGCGGCGGTAGGCGCTGTAGGCGATCGCGCCGCCGACGAGCGCGTAGAAGGACCAGGCGATCGGGCCCCAGTGCAGAATGGTCTGGGCGAGCGCGGGAAGCGCCGCCTCGGTGCTCGCGGGCTCCACCTCGAGTCCCGGAGCCGGGCTCAGGAAGTAGGTGAGCGGCTCGAGCGGACCGTAGAAGAGCAGACCGATCCCGAGCCCTGCGGCGAAGAGCATCGAGATCCATGACAGCGTCGAGAACTCGGGCTCCTCGTCGTCGGATCCGAGGCGGATTCCGCCCGTGCGGCCGAAGCCGACCACGAGCATGAAGCACACGACGGCGATGGCGAGCGAGCCGAACAGCCAGCTGAAGTTCTCGGTCACCCACGTGAGCGAGGCGCCGCCGACGACCGCGATCGAGTCGGGGGCGATGAACGCCCAGATGATGACCGCGAGCGTGCAGGCGACGGCGACTCCGAGGACGACCCAGTTCGTCGCGAACCGGACGCCGGTCTGTTCGACTCCGATGCCGGGTATCAGCCCCGGATGGGGGAGCGGCGCCGGTGTGGGAACGGTGATCTTGCGCGTTCGCTTCCCTGGTTCGTGCCGTTCATTCATGTCGTGATTCGCCTTCGATGCTCGTTGCCGATCGCGCGGCCTCCATGAAGCGGCGGATCGAGTCGGGGTGCTTCTGGCCAGGAGCGTGCTCGACGCCGCTGGAGACGTCGACACCACCCGGGCGGGCGATCGAGATCGCGTCTGCGACATTGTCGGGGGTGAGTCCTCCGGCAAGAAGCCAGTCGCTTCCGATGCGTCGCCTGAGCTCCGGATCCGCACCGAGCGGCGAGAGGTCCCACGTCGTCCCGGAACCGGGGGTGGCGCCATCCAGGAGCAGCCGTTCCTCGCGCAACTCGCCGGCGCTGAGGCCGGGGAACTGCGCGAGTGAGGTGGCGCGCCAGACGCGGGGGAGCAGCGCCCCCGCTGCTGCGACATCCTCGGCGAGATAGCCGCCGTGCAATTGGAGGACGGTGAACCCGAGGTCGCGGGCGAGTCGCGCCGCTTCCTCGGCCGGGAGCGTATTGACGACGAGCACGGTGTCGATGTCGGCACGTGTGGAGCGCGCGGCCGCGACCACCGCTCGCGCCTCATCCGCTGACGCGTGCCGAGAGCTTCGAGGGCTCATCACGACCCCCACGGCGTCAGCACCGAGCTCAGCCGCGAGGGCGGCATGTGCGGGTTCCCGCAACCCGCAGATCTTCACGTACATACACACCCCTCGTTTCGGCGACGCTCCAGGGTACCGAACGCGCCGAGCAAAGTGAATCGCGGCGCAGGTCAGCCTCGGGTGTCCGTGGAGTGAACACCACGTCGCGGCACGTGCGGCGGCCGACGTCTTCGCTACGATCGAGAGGTGTCGACGGTTGCTCCCGCCTGGTCTCGGGTGTTCGAGGTGCTCGGGGTTTTCCTCCGTCTCGGGTGCACGTCGTTCGGCGGACCCGTCGCGCACCTCGGGTACTTCCGCGAGGAGTTCGTGGTGCGACGTCGGTGGCTCAGCGACGAGGAGTATGCGCAGCTCGTCGCGCTCTGCCAGTTCCTGCCCGGCCCTGCATCGAGCCAGGTCGGCTTCGCGCTCGGACTGCGCCGGGCGGGAGCCGTGGGAGCGATCACTGCCTGGATCGCCTTCACCCTTCCCTCCGCGCTCATCATGCTCGCGCTCGCGTTCGGCGCGAGCGCAGTATCCGGGCCGGTCGCCGACGGAGTGCTGCAGGGGGTGCTCGCCGTCGCCGTGGCGGTCGTCGCGCAGGCGGTTCACGGCATGGCTCGCGCGCTCGCGCCCAATGTGCCGCGGGGGAGCATCGCCGTGCTCGCGGGGATCGGTGCACTCCTCGTCGGCGGCGTGTGGGGGCAGCTCGCGGTGCTGTGCGGTGGGGCAGTGGCCGGACTCGTGCTCTTCCGTCGGCGCGCGACACGCGATTCGCTCGCTGCTCATCAGGGGCCCGAAGGGACGGGCGGATCGCGGCGAGTCGCCCTCATCGCACTGGGCGTGTGGGGCGCTCTCCTCGCTGCGCTCCCCGTTCTCGCCGCAGCACTGCAGAACGTCGTGCTCGCGATCACCGACGCCGCGTATCGTGCGGGAGCGACCGTCTTCGGGGGAGGCCACGTCGTGCTCGCGACCCTGGAGGCGGAGCCCGCGATCTCCCGTGCGATCGACCAGGAGCAGCTGCTGTTCGGGTACGGCGCCGCGCAGGCGATGCCGGGGCCTCTGTTCAGCTTCGCCGCCTACGTCGGGGCACTCGCGGATGCGTCGGGCGGCACGGGGGAGCGCCTGGCGCTTGCGATGATCGCCCTGACGGCGATCTTCGCTCCGGGCTTCCTGCTCCTCCTCGGGGTGCTCCCGTTCTGGGCGAGACTGCAGCGACGACCGAGCGTCGCCGCGGCGGTCCGGGGGATCAACGCGGCCGTCGTCGGCGTCCTCGCGGCCGCCTTCGTGAATCCCGTGCTGCTGCACGGAGTGACTGGCCCGGCGACACTCGTGCTCGCGCTCGTCTCGCTCGCCGCGCTGCTGCTTCGCGTGCCGCCCTGGCTCGTCGTCGTCGCCGGTGCCGTGTGCGGAGGCGTGGGCTCCCTGGTGTAGCGGATCGACGGGTTAACCGACCGAGGCGAACTCGCGTGCGGCAGCGTTCTCCGTTCGGCTGGAGGGGGAGAGGGGGCGCTGAGCCGTACGTGCGGCCCCGGCTGCGGCCACCAGGATGACCAGCGCGACGATGGTCAGTGCGGCTCCGATCCAGATCGGAGAGGTGTACCCGTAGCCGAGGGTGATGCCGACTCCGCCCGCCCAGGCGCCGAGTGCGTTGCCGACATTGAAGGCCCCGATGTTCGCTCCGGAGGCGAGCGTCGGAGCTCCTCCCGCGTAGCGCATGATGCGGCTCTGCAGTGCCGGTACCGTGCCGAACCCGAAGGCGCCCATCAGCACGAGTACGACGACGGTCGCGACCTGACTCGCGGCGAGCGCGCCGAAGATCACCAGCACGACGGTGAGGGCGGCAGTGAAGACGATCAGCGTGCCGTCGATGGAGCGGTCCGCGAGCCGCCCGCCGGCCCAGTTTCCGATGACGAGCCCGACTCCGAAGAGTACGAGCAGCCACGGAACCGTCGTGCTCGCGAACCCGCCGACCTCGGTGAGCGTGTAGGCGATGTAGGTGAACGCTCCGAACATTCCTCCGTAGCCCAGAATCGTCACGCTCAGCGACAGCCAGATCTGGCCCGATCGGAAGGCGGCGAGTTCGCCTCGCAGTCTGGGGGCGGTGCTGCTGGGTTGCGGCACCCTGACGAGCGTCGCGATGCCGACGAAAGCGATGACGCCGATGGCTGCAATCACCCAGAACGTCGACCGCCAGCCGAGCTGCTGACCCAGGAACGTACCGAATGGAACGCCGAACACGTTCGCCGCGGTGAGGCCGGTGAACATGATGGCGATCGCCCGACCCTGCCGATCCGCCGGCACCAGACTTGCGGCCACCACGGAGCCGATGCCGAAGAATGCGCCATGGCTCAGTGCAGCGATGACGCGGCCCACCATGGCCAGCTCGTACCCTGCTGCCGATGCGGTGATCGCATTGCCGACGATGAACAGGACGACGAGGCCCAGGAGCACCGCTCGTCGAGGCAGGCGAGCGGTCGCGGCGGTGAGTCCGAGCGCGCCGACGACCACCGCCAGGGCATACCCGGATATCAACCACCCGGCTGCGGCTTCCGTCACCCCGAGGTCGACCGCGACTTCGGGCAGAAGTCCCATGATGACGAACTCGGTGAGGCCGATTCCGAATGCGCCGAGAGCGAGCGCGATGAGTCCTAGAGGCATGGAGAGATCCTGAACTTTCCGATAAGATAGTTGCAAGCGCGGCCTATTGCCGAGCGGGAGCAATTGTTGCACATGCAAGTAGCACGCGCAAGCAACTATTTCGAGAGCTGCCTTCAGGTTGCGGAGAATCAGGAACGAGTAAGGGAGTGGCGATGGGCATAGCAGACGACGCCGTCGAGGTGCGAGCTCGTGGCTGGCGTACGCTCGTCGCAGTGCACTCGCTGATCGAGGCCGAACTCGAGCGTGCGCTGGGGGAGTCGGTCCGGTTGTCGGTCATCGAGTACACGGTGCTCGATGCGTTGAGCAGGCAGGATGGGTGGCATATGCGCATGCAGCAGCTCGCGGGAGTTGCGGCACTCAGTCCGAGCGCGACGACCCGCCTCGTGAACCGTCTCGAGGATCGCGGTCTGCTGACCCGGGTGCTCTGCGCGGATGATCGCCGCGGAATCTATACGGAACTCACTGCCGCCGGTCGGGAGCTGTACCAACAGGCTCGGCCACTGCACGATGCGGCGCTCGAACGCATTCTCTCGCAAGCCGAGGAGCGGCCGGAGCTCGCGCCGGTCATGCGTGCACTGCAGGGGGAGCTGGCGCCAGCGGAGTAGGGCGCCGCGCTTGCGAACGGCTCCAGAACACTCCAGCTGACATAATATAGATTATCATGCAACGGATGCGCGGATCAGCGCGCACGTGTCCCTCCGTTACGCAGAGCGGCGGGATCCGAGCAGCAGCATGGTTCGAGCCGCCAGTGCGCCAGCGCCGACGCCGCCGAACTCGCCGGCGGTGAGCATGAGCGCCGAGTTGTCGCTTCCGACGGCGATACCGACGAGCACGCCCGCCCCGCCGACGCAGACCCATCCGACGATCGCGAGCCCGACCGCGATACTCCGACCGAGCGATGTGCCGCCTCGTGACGTAGGCGGACGAATCAGCGCTGCGAAGGCGAATCCCGCGACAGCCAGTGCGATCCCGCCGTAGACATCGCTGGGACGATGCCATCCGTATGCGAGCAGCTGCCAACCGACCGCTGCGATGAGGGCCGCGCCGCCGAGCGCGACGAATGCGCGCACCCGGCTCGGCACCGCCCAGATAAGTGCTGCGGTGATGGCGGCGAACACGGTCATGTGACCGCTGGGAAACGTATTCGCCGCGTCGAGTTCGAAGAGCTCAGGGCGTGTCAGGAGCCGCAGTTTCAGCAACTGGGCTGCGAGAATCGCCAGCGCCGGTATCGCCGTCACGACGAGCGCTCGACGGAAGCCGTGCGACACCCAGGCGATCACGCCGACGACCACGAGTGCGATCGCCACCGTCGGGATGGACACGAGATTCAGCGGCGGAGGCGGCGTGAACGTGAACTCGGCGGCGTCGAGCACGCTCTCCTCGGCGCGTTGCCCCACGACGTTCCGCACTCCGAGCACGTACGAGGCGACGCCGACGATTGCCCAGAAGAGCAGGAACCAGAGAGCCCGGCCTCGCCCGGTGCTCCCCCGGCTCACGGGCGCACTCCGCGATGGGCGCCGCTCTCGGCGCGCGACCGAGCGTCTGCCGTGCGCACTGCCCAGAGAGCGAGCGCCGCCGCCGTGGAGACGTTCAACGAATCCACGCCGTGCTCCATGGGGATCACGACCGCGCGAGTCGAGGCGGCAAGCGCGCGATGAGTGAGGCCGGCGCCCTCCGTACCGAACATGAGCGCGAGGCGATCGGGCAGTGCTTCGACGTACTCGGCGAGATCTTCCGCATCGTCGCGCAGGGCGAAGGCGGTGAGCTCGTACCCCGCATCGCGAATCATCGGCCCGGCCACCCGCCAATCCGGCAGTCGAGCCCACGGCACCTGCAGTACAGCCCCCATGCTCACGCGAACGGCGCGCCGGTACAGCGGATCGGCGCACGCCGGGGTCAGCAGCACCGCGTCCGCGCCGAGCGCGGCGACGGAGCGGAAGATCGCGCCGACGTTCGTGTGGTCGGCGAGGTCCTCGAGCACGACGATGCGGCGGGAATCGCGCAGCAGCACTGCCGGGTCCGTGGGCTCGGGCCGATGCATGGAGGCGAGTGCGCCGCGGTGCAGGTGGAACCCGGTGAGTGCGGCGAGCTGATCCGACTCCCCCACGAACACCTCGACTTCGGGGTACGGTTCGAGCAGGGGTTCCACACGAGGCAGCCATTCCTCGAGCAGCAGGACCGAGCGCGGACGGTGCCCGGCGCGCAGGGCGCGCTCGATCACCTTCGGCGACTCGGCGAGGTACAGGCCCTCCTCCGGCTCCCTGACGCGGCGCAGTGCGACGTCGGTGAGTTGCGTGTAGTCGGCGAGCTCGGGAATGGAGAGGTCGTCGATGCGCGTGACCCTCACGCGCGAGCCTCGGCTCCGGCATCGGCGGCGAGCGTACGGGTATTCGGCGACGCGATCGTCAGCGGTGCGATGAAGTCGGACACGAATGCGGCCGCGTCGTCGACCGCTTCGTAGTGCACGAGGTGCCCGCTCCCCGGCACGATGCGAAGCCGCGACCCGGGCACCCGGTGCTGCAGCTCGAGCTGCTTCACGAGCGGCGTGATGTCGTCCCGCTCCCCCGCGATCATCAGGGTCGGCATCGTGAACGCATCGGCGAACTCGCCGACGGTGTGGGACACCGAAGCGCGAAACGCCTCGAGCAGCGTCGACGGGTCGGCGAACCTGCTGAAGTAGCGCGAATGCTGATCGTGAATCCACGCGCGCAGTTCGGGATCCTGCGTCTTCGCCATCACCTCGCTCATCACCCGCACGATGACGGGGTTGCCGAGCAGCCTCCGCGCAGCGCGTTCGGGCAGGAGGTCGGCGGCGCGGTAGTAGCCGACGGCGAGCTGCGTGAGCGCAGCCTGCGGGCCGGCGAGCGCCGGCGAGGAGATGGGGTTGATGAGGATCAGCCGAGCCGGTTCCATCCCCCCTGCGATCGCGGAAGCGACCACGAGCGAACCGAAGGAATGCCCGAGCACATCGAAGCCGTCCGGCGCGACCGCGGCGGCGAATGCGCGCAACCAGTCGCCGTAGAGCGTGAGATCGTGCGTACGCGCAGGGATCGCCGCGCTCTCCCCGAAGCCCGGAAGATCGGGCACGATGACCCGCAGCTCGGGCCTGAGCTCCGCGATGCGCGCGGCGATGCCCTGGAGGCCGTGGTGATCCCCTCTGAACCCGTGCACGAGGATCAGGGTCTCCCCCGATTCCGCGCCGAAGCTCCATGCATGGGTGTCGACTCCGAGAGCGGATATGCGGAGGGCGCGGGGGGCGTGGGTCACGGAGTGAATTCTACTGAGACCCCCTGACAAACCCCTTGCGGGCCGCCTCCGGCGGGAGAGCCCGGGCCGGTGCGCCCGCAGAGCGCGCCACTCGATACGGCAGCGTGCGCCACTCGATACGATCGTCTGAGACGAAAGGATCCACGTGACCGAACCGCTCCCGCTCTGGGCTGCAGACCTCGCCGTATTCGACACGGAGACGACAGGCGTCGACACGGCGCACGCCCGCATCGTGAGCGCGTCGATCGCTCTCCTCGGTTCGGGAGGGGAAGTCTCGGAGCGCTACGACTGGCTGCTCGACCCGGGCGTCGAGATTCCCGCTGCAGCGGTGCAGGTGCACGGCATCAGCAACGAAGTCGTGCGCTCGAGCGGGATCGAGGCGTCGGTGGGAGTTCGCCAGATCGTCGATCAACTGCTGGAGATGATCGAACGCGGGTTTCCGATCGTCGCTTATAACGCGCCCTTCGACCTGACACTGCTGGCGGCCGAGGCGGCCCGGCACGGGGTGCCCTGGCCCGCGACCATCTCTCCGGTGCTCGATCCTCTGATCCTCGACAAGCAGCTCGATCGATACCGCAAGGGGAAGCGCACCCTCGAGGCGGTCGCCGCGCACCACGGAGTCGAGATCGGCAACGCGCACGACGCGGGCGATGATGCGATCGCCGCCGGTCGTGTGCTGCAGCGCCTCGCCGCGAAGTATGCGGATGTCGTGCCCCAGGAGCTCGACGAGATCCACCGCTTGCAGGTGGAGTGGGCGTCGGCTCAGGCGGCGAGCTTCCAGGACTACATGCGACGAGCCCGCAATCCCTCGTTCGTCGCGGATGGGCGGTGGCCGATCCGCTGACCGGCGGCGCCGACGCGAAAGGGCCGGGCGATCCTCAGCGGATCGCCCGGCCCTCTTCGGCGCTGCAGCGGAAGCTCAGGCGCCGAAGCCCTTGAAACGCTTGTTGAACTTCTCGACGCGACCCGCCGAGTCCATGATGCGCTGCTTGCCCGTGTAGAACGGGTGCGAGGCGCTCGAGATCTCGACATCGATCACCGGGTAGGTCTCGCCGTCGAGCTCGATCGTCTTGTCGCTGGTGAGCGTCGACCGGGTGAGGAACGTCTCCCCCGACGCGAGGTCGCGGAAAACGATTGCGTTGTACTCGGGGTGGATATCGGTCTTCATGAGAGTTCCTTCGTGTTTCGCCTGGGAGTGAACGTGTAACAGCACGTTCGGAGGACTTGGGATTCGGCGATTGTCATCGCACCAAAGTGCTACTCTACCAGACCCCGGCGCGAACGAGCCGGTTCAGGCGGTCGGGCGCGCCACCGCTGCGAAGCGCCCATCCGTCGACGACAGTTCGAAGGGCATGCCGAACGTGGCCTCGAGAGACGCCGCGGTCAGCGTCTCCCCGATCGGGCCTGCGGCCTCGATCCTCCCCTCGCGCAGCAGCAGCACGTGCGTGAAGCCCGGCGGGATCTCCTCGACGTGGTGCGTCACCATGATCATCGCCGGCGACGACGGGGAGGCTGCGAAGCCCGAGAGCATCTGCAGCAGTCGTTCGCGAGCGCCGAGATCGAGGTTCGCGCTCGGTTCGTCGAGCAGGAGCAGCTCGGGGTCGGTCATCACGGCGCGTGCGATCAACGCGCGTTTTCGCTCCCCGTCGCTCAGGGTGCCGAACGCTCGATCCGCGAACGCGCCGAGATCCCACTCGGCGAGGATGCGCTCGGCCTGGCGCACGTCGATGCTGTCGTACTGCTCGTTCCAGCGGCCCTCGACCGAGTAGGCGGCGGTGAGCACCACGTCGCGCACGAGTTCGCCCGCGGGGATGCGACGTGCGGAGGCCGAGGAGACGAACCCGATGCGGTTGCGCAGCTCGAAGATGTCTACGCGGCCCAGGCGCTCGTCCAGCACATCGACAGCGCCGCGCGTGGGGTATTCGCCGGCCGTCGCGAGCTTCATGAGGGTCGTCTTGCCGGCCCCGTTCGGTCCGAGGATCACCCACCGCTCCGAATCGTCCACCGACCAGTCGATCCCGTCGAGGATCGGCCGGTCGTCGCGCACGTAGGAGACATCGGTGAGGCGGAGCACATTGACCATGGGGCTCAGCCTATCCTGGGAATCATGACTTCCTCCGGCACCACACGCCCCCTCGTCGTGCTCGACTGCGACTCCACCACGATTCAGGACGAGGTGATCGAGTTGCTCGCGGACGCCGCCGGGAGCCGTGAGGAGGTGGCCGCCGTCACCGAGCGAGCCATGCGCGGCGAGCTCGATTTCGCTGCGAGCCTGCGGGAGCGGGTCGCGACGCTTGCAGGGACACCGGAGTCGGTCTTCGCGGAGGCGTACGAGCGCGTGCGGCCCACGCGTGGAATTCACGAGCTCATCGCCGCGGTGCACGATCGGGGCGGCAAGGTGGGCGTCGTCTCGGGAGGCTTCCACGAGGTGCTGGATCCGCTGGCCGGCGATCTCGGCATCGATCTCTGGCGGGCGAACCGGTTGGAAGTGGTGAACGGAGCGCTCTCCGGGCGTACCGTCGGGCCGATCGTGGACGCCTCGTCGAAAGCGGACGCACTCCGGGAGTGGTCGGCGGAGGCGGGCATCCCGCTCTCCGCCACGATCGCCGTCGGCGACGGAGCGAACGATCTCGAGATGATGGCGATCGCAGCGATCGGAGTGGCGTTCAACGGCAAGCCGATCGTGCGCGAGCGCGCCGATGTCTCCATCGAGGACGATCTCGCGCTGGTGATCCCGCTGCTCGATCGGCTCGCCTGACCGCACGGCGGGAGGCTCAGAAGTTGTTGAGCGCCTCGGTGTCCGCGGGGATCACGCCGTCCGCCAACAGCGACTCGCCGAGCCGCTTGAGCGAGGTTAGCGCGACGTTCTGCGGCATCGGTCCGTACGAGACGCGCGCGACGCCCAGCGCCTCGTACTCAGCTGCAGTGAGCGCCCCCGGGAGCCCGATCACGCTGATCTTGCGCTCGCCGATGCCCTCCACGAGCGCGCGCGTGTCTTCGGCGTCGAGCACGCCGGGCACGAACACGCACGTCGCACCGGCATCCAGGTAGGCGCGTCCGCGCTCGACGGCGTCGGCGATCGCGACGTGGCGGGGCCGTTCCCCTCCCTTGATCAGCGCATCGGTGCGCGCATTGAGCACGAAGGAGACGCCCTCCCGCTCCCCCGCTTCGACGGCTGCACGCATGACGGACACCGATTCGTCGAACGGGCGCATGCGATCCTCGATGTTCGCGCCGGAAGCACCCGCGCCGATCGCTCGCCGCACCGTCTCGCCGGGATCGCCGAACCCGCCGTCGAGGTCGGCGGTCACCGGGAGATCGGTCGCCGATGCGATGCGCGCGATGGCCGCGATCATCGTGTCGAGGGGAATCTGCTCGCCGTCCGCGTAACCGTGGCTCGCAGCGATGCCGTGCCCCGCCGTGGCGATGGCGCGTGTTCCCGGCAGCTGAGAGACGACGCGAGCGCTGACCGCGTCCCACACGTTGACCACACGGAGCGCGGCCGGCGCCGCGTACAGGTCAGCGAGGGTCTGGGCATCGACGGCGACGCGGGTGCGGGAACGGGGCTGCTCTGCTGTGCTCATGCGCCCAGGCTACTGGGCGAGGGCGAGCGCGCGGAAGAGTGCGCGTTCACCCTGCCCGGCGTCAGTGCCCCATGCCGAGGCCGCCGTCGACGGGGATGACGGCGCCGGAGATGTAGGCGGCGTCGTCTCCCGCGAGGAAGGACGCCGCTCCCGCGATCTCGGAGACCTTCCCGAACCGGCCTGATGGGATCGAGCCGAGGTACTGCTGCTGCTGCGCCTCGGGAAGTGCGGCGGTCATGTCGGTCTCGATGAAGCCGGGCGCGATGACGTTGGCCGTGATGCCGCGCGAGCCGAGTTCGCGGGTGAGCGAGCGCGCGAAACCGACCAGAGCCGCCTTCGACGACGAGTAGTTGATCTGACCCGGCCCTCCGTACAGCCCGACGACGCTCGAGATCAGGATGACACGACCGAACCGACCCTTGAGCAGGCCCTTCGCAGCGCGCTTCACGACGCGGAACGTGCCGGTGAGGTTGGTGTCGATGACGCTGGTGAACTCCTCTTCCGTCATCCGCAGCAGCAGCGTGTCCTTCGTGATGCCAGCGTTCGCGACGACGACCTCCACCGGCCCCAACTGCGCTTCGACCTCGGAGAATGCGGCATCGATGGTGGCGGCATCGGTCATCTCCGCGCGCACGGTCAGCGACCCCTCCGGGCCCTCCCCCGAACGGGAGGTGACGGCGACACGGTGGCCGTCGGCGATCATGCGTTCGGCGATGGCGTAGCCGATACCGCGATTGCCGCCGGTGACGAGTACGGTGCGCGAGGTGGGCATGGGGTTCCTTCCGTCTGAACAACTGGCGTCAAGCCTACCCATGCGGCGGTATCGGCCGACGGGTGGCGCGCGGCGGGAGCAGGGCGCGGGTACAGGTGGAGCGCGTATCCTTGGCGAGTACGAAGAAGGGGCGAATGGCGAAGAGTTACGACGTGACGTCGGCGGGGGTGAACCCGGTCGAGGATCGCGCGCACCGCATGCGCATGTACTTCATCGCGATGACGCTGCGCGTCGCGTGCGTCGTGTCCCTGTTCTGGGTGCGGGATTGGTGGGTGCTGCTGGCCGCTGCCGGTGCCGTGATCCTCCCCTGGTTCGCGGTGCTCGTCGGCAACGCCGTCGCGCACGGAGGCGAGCAGGCGCCCGACGCTCCGGAACCGTTGCAGCTCGAAGCGGTCGAACCCGAAGCCGTGGATTCGAGCGACGCCGCTCACGAGGTGATCGTGATCGACGTCGATCCCGAGCGCCGTAGCGGCGGAGCCCGTTCTCCGCGTCCTGGGAACGACTCGTGACCGGGATCGTGTCGCCCGCGCTGACGCTCGGGGGCGAACCGGAGCGGCGCTTCGAATGCTCGCGAGCGGGCTGCCGAGAAGAGGCGACGTGGGCGATCCTCTGGCGCAACCCGAAGATTCACGGGCCTGATCGGCGCAAGACCTGGCTCGCCTGCGACGAGCATCGTGAGATGCTGTACGGTTTTCTCGAAGCCCGGAGCTTTCCGCTTGAGGTGCGCGCGGTGGGAGAGCTCGATGACTGAACACGGAACGATCGCCCCCGATGCGACTCCGCCGGCTCCGCCTTCTTCCGACGATTCCGGCGGAAGCCCGCGTGTGGGGTGGAGCTTTCTCCGGTCCGGCAGGTGGGCCGGGTACGCGGCGATGCTCCTGATCTTCTCGATCGCGTGCGTGCTGCTCGGCAACTGGCAGTTCGAGCGCCGTGCCGAGGCGCGCGCCGAGATCGATCGAATCGACAACAATTACGATGCGGAGCCGAGCGCGCTCGCGGAAGAGCTGCCCGAGCTCTCGCGATTCGATGAGGATCGCCAGAAGTGGCGCACCGTCCGCGTCGAGGGCGAGTACGTCGGCGACCCCTTCCTCGCGCGCAACAGACCGGGTCCGGGAGGAGTGGGATCCGACCTGATTCAGGCGCTGCAGACGCCGGAGGGATCCACGTTCTTCGTCGATCGGGGCTGGGTGCCGGTCGATGGAGCGTCGGCCGACGACGTCGATGCGAGCGATCTGCCGCGCCCTCCGGAGGGAACGACGGTGGTCGAGGCGCGACTGCGAGCCTCGGAGCCCGAGATCCCGGGGCGAACGACGGCGGGACGCACGGTGGCGAGCATCGAACTGCCCGAACTGGCGGCATTGGCAGGCGTCTCTGATTCCGCGTACACCGGCGCGTACGGCATGCTCGTCACCGAGTCGCCCGCATCGGAGCACGGCGTGCTTCCCGCCAAACCGGAGCGCGACGAGGGCCCGCACCTCTCGTACGCCGTGCAGTGGTACATCTTCATCGCGATCGCCGCGATCGGCGTGGTGTACGCCGCGAGGCGCGAGTACCGCACGCTCAACGTCGGCAGCGAGGAAGTGCGCGAGCACGAGCGCAAGACGGCCGAGCGGAAGCGGCGTCGCGGCCCCAGCGACGCCGACATCGAGGATGCGTTGCTCGATGGGTGAGCAGAACGTGCGCGCAATCGCGCGACGCCTGACCCTGCCGAGTGCGCTCCTCGTGCTCGGGGCGGCCCTCGCTCTGAGCGGCTGCGCGGCTCCGGTCGACCCCTCGGAGACGCGGGAGTCGCTCTCCGAGGTCACGGAGGATCCCGCACCGCCCGAGGCCGACGAGCTCTACGACGCGGAGTTGCACCCGGAGCCGGTCGTCGACCCCGTCGACTGCGACCCCTACCTCGTCGTCACCGCTCGCGGTACTGGAGAGCCCAGCCAGGGCCAGCTGCTCTCACCCGTGGCGCGGACGATCTCGCAGGCCCGCCCGGGCGATGTGGAGACGCTCGATCTCGATTACCCCGCCGACACCGACGTGAAGGAGGGCGGCACGATCGGGGTGCGCACCCTCGTCGATGTGCTCAACGTGCAGGCCGAGGCGTGCCCCGACCAGAGGTTCGTGCTGCTCGGCTACTCGCAGGGCGCGCTGGTCGTCGGTGACGCGCTCGCGGCTCCGGACGATCGCATGGTGGGACCCACGGTCGGCACGGTCGGCGAGGACGCGCTGGACCGCGTCCTCGCGATCGTGCTCTACGGCGATCCGCGGTTCGTCGGCGATGAGGAGTACAACGTCGGCAGCTTCGACCCGGCGACCGACGGGCTGCTCCCCCGCCCGGATGACGCGCTCGATGCGTTCGGCGACCGGTTGCGCGACTACTGCGTCGCCGGCGATTTCATCTGTCAGAGCAGTCTCGACTTCGACGAGGAGCCGCACGTCGAGTACTACTCGAACGGAATGCAGGGCGACGGTGCCGCCTTCGCGATCACCCGACTCGACGGCGTCGGCCTTGAGCGCGACGACGACCCGGAGCCGCGGCCCTCGCCCTCGCCCTCCTCCCGCACTGGGGACTAGGCGAGCTCGATCAGCTCGAGGTATTCCTTCGACCAGTGATCCTCGGTCGCGTCGGGCATGATCAGCACGCGTTCGGGATTCAGCGCCTCGACGGCGCCCGGGTCGTGCGAAACGAGCACGACGGCTCCCGTGAAGTGCGCCAGAGCGTCGAGCACCTCCTCGCGGCTGGCCGGGTCGAGGTTGTTCGTCGGCTCGTCGAGCAGCAGCACGTTCGCACTGGAGACGACCAGCATCGCCAGAGCGAGGCGGGTCTTCTCACCACCCGAGAGCACGCCGGCCGGCTTGTGCACGTCATCGCCGGTGAAGAGGAAGGATCCCAGCACGCGGCGGGCCTCGGTCTCGGTCAGATGCTGCGACACGGAGACCATGTTGTGCAGCACGCTCGCCTTCACGTCGAGGGTCTCGTGCTCCTGCGCGTAATAGCCCACTTTGAGACCGTGCCCGGCGATGAGTTCACCCGTGTCCGGCTCGTCGACGCCCGCGAGCAGGCGCAGCAGCGTCGTCTTGCCGGCGCCGTTCAACCCCAGCACCACGACCTTCGAACCGCGATCGATCGCGAGGTCGACACCGGCGAAGATCTCGAGCGAGCCGTACGACTTCGACAGCCCCTCGGCCATGAGCGGCGTCTTACCGCACGGTGCCGGGTCGGGAAAGCGCAGCTTCGCCACGCGCTCGACCTGGCGCTCGTCCTCGAGCCCCGCGAGCATCTTCTCGGCTCGCGCCACCATCTGGTGCGCTGCGGCGGCTTTCGATGCCTTTGCGCCGAAGCGCGCCGCCTGATCCTTCAGCACCGAGGCCTTCTTCTCGATGTTCGAACGCTCCTTGCGGCGGCGCTCCTCATCGGCGGCGCGCTGCCGCAGGTAGAGCTTCCAGTTCATGTTGTAGATGTCGATGACCTGACGATTCGCGTCGAGGTAGAAGACGCGGTTCACCGTTTCGCCCACGAGGTCGATGTCGTGGCTGATGACGATGACGCCCGCCTTCGAGTGCTTCAAGAACTCGCGCAGCCACACGATCGAATCGGCGTCGAGGTGGTTCGTCGGTTCGTCGAGGATCATCGTGTCGGCGTCGGAGAAGAGAATGCGCGCGAGTTCGATGCGACGACGCTGGCCGCCGGAGAGCGTCTTCAGGGGCTGGTCGAGAATGCGATCGGGCAGGCCGAGATTGTTCGAGATCGACGCGGCCTCGGATTCGGCCGCGTAGCCCCCGAGCGCTTGGAATCGGTCCGTGAGGTTGCCGAACCGCTTCATCGCCTTCTCGGCGACGGCCGGGTCGCTCGAGCCCATCTCCTCAGTCGCCTTCGCGATGTTCTGCTGCAGGGTGCCGAGTCCGCGCGCATCGAGGATGCGGTGCCGGGCGATCTGCTCGGGGTCGCCCGTGCGCGGATCCTGCGGGAGGAAGCCGAGCTCTCCGGTCACCTTGATCGAACCCTCCGCCGGCTGCAGCTCCCCCGACAGTGTGCGAGTGAGCGTGGTCTTCCCGGCGCCGTTCCGGCCGACGAGGCCGATCTTGTCGCCGGGATTCACGCGGAACGTGACACCCGACATGAGGCGACGGGCGCCCACGTCGATGGCGAGGTCTTCGACGGAAATCATGGTGTGAGGCTCCTAGGTCGTGCCGGCTCAGCGCGTCTTCGGGAGGCGTTCTCGCGCCGGGGCTGAGCGAATGGGCAACCTCACCATCCTAGCTGCTCGAAGCGGCGGACGCTCCCAGCGCGGCGGTGTCGGCCCAGAGTACGGTCTCGACGCTTCCGGAGACGCGTGCTGCCGGGAGCAGCGGCTCGCGTTCGGCGAGTACGTGACCGATCGCTGCAGCCTTGGCCTCCCCCGCCGCGATGAGCCAGACGCGCTCGGCGCGACTCAGCGCGGGGAGCGTCACCGTGACGCGCTCTGGCGGCGGCTTCGGCGAGTGCCGGATCGCGAGGGCCATCGGGGCCTCCGACCCGACCGCCTCGAGCTCCTCCCTGCCCGGGAAGAGCGACGCGATGTGGCCGTCGGGGCCCACACCGTTGAGCGCGAGATCGATGCGACCGACGCTCTCGACGACGTCGGCGTACTCCGCAGCCGCCGCGTCGAGCGTCACGCCCGAGTCGGAAGCCGCCACGCGATGCACGAGTGCGGGGTCAACGGTGACGGCACGAAACAAGGTGCGATCCGCCAAGAGATCATTGCGATCCGCATGGCCCGCTGGAGCCCACCGCTCGTCGCCCCAGAGGAACCGCACGCGAGCCCAATCGACCGTGTCTCGACCAGGATGTGCGGCCAGCGCTTCGAGCACCCGCTCCCCGCCGCTGCCGCCGGTGAGCACTGCACAGGGCACTCCCCCGTCGCGCTGGCGCTCCCGGCAGACCGAGACGAACTCGCTCGCGACCGCCGGTGCGAGATCGTCGAGCGAGCGGTACTCCGCGACCCGCATTCGATGCACGTTGCCTACGCCGAGATCTCGCTGCGATCGCCCGACCAGAGCGTGTGGAACACGCCCTCGCGATCGACGCGGCGGTAGGTGTGCGCCCCGAAGAAGTCGCGCTGCCCCTGCACGAGCGCCGCAGGCAGACGCTCGGCGCGGAGTCCGTCGTAGTACGCGAGCGACGACGAGAACGCGGGTGCGGGGATGCCGGCCGCCGTGGCGTGCACCACGACGCGACGCCACGCCTCCTGCCCCCGCGCGAGCGCGTCGGCGAAGTACGGGGCGCTCATCAGGAGAGGCAGATCGGCATCAGCGGCGTATGCGTCGGCGATGCGGTTCAGGAACTGAGCGCGGATGATGCATCCGGCCCGCCAGATCCTCGAGATCGCTCCGAGGTCGATCGTCCAATCGTACTCAGCGGCTCCGGCGCGAATCTCGTCGAAGCCCTGCGAGTACGCGACGATCTTCGAGGCGTAGAGCGCTTGCCGAACGTCCTCGATGAAGGCCGCCTCATCGCCGACTGCGACGGGCTCTTCCGGACCCGGAAGCGCAGCGGCCGCCGCACGTTGCTCGGGGCGAGACGACAGGGAGCGTGCGAACGTAGCCTCTGCGATGCCGGAGACGGGCACGCCGAGTGCGAGCGCGGTCTGCACCGTCCAGGCACCGGTGCCCTTCGCACCGGCCTGGTCGAGAATGACGTCGACGAGGGGCTTCCCGGTGGCGGCATCGTTCTGGCGGAGCACCTCGGCGGTGATCTCGATGAGGTACGACTCGAGCTCTCCGCGATTCCATTCGGCGAAGATGTCGGCGATCGCCGCCGGCGACTTCCCCGTGCCGCGACGAATGAGGTCGTAGGCCTCGGCGATCAGCTGCATATCGGCGTATTCGATGCCGTTGTGCACCATCTTGACGAAGTGGCCGGCGCCGTCGTGGCCCACGTGCGTCACGCAGGGCTCGCCCTCTGCGACCGCTGCGATGGAGCGCAGGATCGGGCCGAGCGTCTGCCATGCCTCATCCGAGCCCCCGGGCATGATGCTCGGGCCGTTCAACGCGCCTTCCTCGCCGCCGGAGATGCCTGCGCCCACGAAGTTGATGCCGGTGGCGCGGACCGCGCGCTCGCGCCGAATGGTGTCGGGGAAGTACGCGTTGCCGCCATCGACGATGATGTCACCCGGTTCGAACACCTCGACGAGGGCGTCGATCGTGGCGTCGGTGGCGGCCCCCGCCTGCACCATGATGATCGCGGTGCGCGGCTTCTGCAGGGACGCGGCGAACTCCTGGTAGCTGAACGCGGGAACGAATTCCGCCTCGGGATGCGCTGCGACCAGCGCTTCGGTGCGCTGCGGGCTGCGGTTGAACACAGCGACGGTGTTGCCCTCCCTGCTGGCCAGATTGCGAGACAGGTTCGCACCCATCACGGCGAGGCCGACGACCCCGATATTCGCTGCGGCTTCAGTCACGCTCGCTCCTCTATTCATGCGTCAGTGTGGGTGGTGCGCTCCGCGCGACTGCGCGCGAGCTGTTCGAGTACACGGCCGTACATCACGTCCTCCCCCAGGCCGCGCAGCTCCTCCGCCAGGCACTCGCTGAGGGTTCGGCGCGGGAGCACGATCTGATGGGTCGGCTGGCCGGGCTGGATCAATGCGGCGTGCACGGGCGAGAGGCGCTTCAGCACGGCGTCTCCGCTCCGCCGCTTCAGGGTCACCGAGTGCAGCCCCTCCGCGTGCAGCGCGCGTTCGAGCAGCGTGCAGGTCGTCGGCACTCCCAGCGAGAGTTCGAGCCAGGCGGCGAGCAGCTCCGTCGACGGCGACGCCTCGGAGCCGACGACCTCGACCGCGGTGACCGGCTCGAACGGCGGCTGGTCGAGCACCGCGGCGAGGTACTCGCGCCACCGCGTCAAGCGGGTCCAGGCGAGATCGGTGTCGCCGGCGGAATACCCCGCGATGCGCACCTCCCACCCGGAGCCGTCGGGTGCTGCCGCATCGGTGATCCTGCGCTGCCCGATGCGGCCGAGCGAGTCGGCGCCCGGGCGATCCGGCGCCTCCTCGGGCCACCAGACGGCGACCGGGGCGTCGGGCAGCAGCAGACCCGTCACGAGGGCCTCCACACCGCTCGCGACCTCGCCCGATGCTCTGAGTACGATCACGTCACTCGCGCCGGCATCGGCGCCGACGCGGATCTCGGCGTCGAGACGCGCATCGGCATCGGGTCGGCTCAGCAGCACGATCACCCGCATCGGGTGCTCGCTGGACGCGTGATTGGCCGCTGCGATCGTCGTCTCGTCGAGCTCGCCCGACGCCGAGATCACGAGCGTGAGCACGTGACCGAGCGCTGAGACGCCGCTCTCCTGGCGCATCGACACGAGCCGTCGCGCCACCGCGCTCACCGTCGTATCGGGCAGACTCTCGATCATGGGCGCCTCCAGGTGCGTCCGTCGCGGGCGAGCATCTCATCGGCCGACGCGGGCCCCCAGGAACCGGGTACGTACTGCTCGACCGGCCCGTCCTGCTCGGCCCAGTGCTGTTCGATCGGGTCGAGGATGCGCCACGAGAGCTCGACCTCGGCCTGACGTGGAAACAGTGGAGCATCGCCGAGCAGGACGTCGAGGATGAGTCGCTCGTACGCTTCCGGGCTCGCCTCGGTGAACGCGTGGCCGTAGCCGAAGTCCATCGTCACATCGCGCACGCGGGTGCCGCTGCCGGGCACCTTCGCTCCGAAGCGGATCGTGATTCCCTCGTCGGGCTGCACGCGGATGACGAGCGCGTTCGAACCCTGCTCGGAGCGCTGCGCCTGCGCGAACAGGTTTCCCGGCTCTTTGCGGAAGACCACCGCGATCTCGGTCACACGGCGCCCGAGTCGCTTTCCGGTGCGCAGGTAGAAGGGCACCCCCGTCCAGCGCCGCGTGTTGACGTGGAGCTTCATCGCCGCGAACGTCTCAGTGCGCGACTGCGGATCCATGCCCTCCTCATCGAGGAAGCCGTTGACGAGCTGCCCGCCCTGCCATCCCGACGCGTACTGCCCGCGGGCCGTCGACGCCTCGAGATCGTCGGGCAGCGAGACTGCTTCGAGCACCTTCTCCTTCTCGGCCCGCAGATGCTGCGCGCCGAGACTGATGGGCTGCTCCATCGCGGTGAGCGCGAGCAATTGGAGCAGATGGTTCTGGATCACGTCCCGTGCCGCGCCGACGCCGTCGTAGTAGCCTGCGCGACCCCCGACCCCGATGTCCTCCGCCATCGTGATCTGCACATGATCGACGTAGTTGCGGTTCCAGATCGGCTCGTACATCGCGTTCGCGAATCGGAGCGCGAGAATGTTCTGCACCGTCTCCTTGCCGAGGTAGTGGTCGATGCGGAAGATCGAATCGGCGGGGAACGCCGACTCGAGCACGTCGTTCAACTCGCGCGCCGACGCCAGATCATGGCCGAACGGCTTCTCGATGATGACGCGCCGCCACCGCTGGTCGTCGCCGGTGCGATCGACGAGCCCGGAGCTCGACAGGTGCTTCGCGACCTCGGGGAACGCTGTCGGCGGAATCGAGAGGTAGAACGCATGGTTGCCCATCGTGCCGCGCTCGCGGTCGAGCGTCTCGACCGTATCGCGCAGCCGGTCGTACGCCTCCGGATCGCCGAACTGGCCCTGCACGAAGCGGATCCCCTCCGCGAGCTGCTGCCACGTCTCCTCGCGGAACGGGGTTCGCGCGTACTTACGGACGGCGTCGTGCACGATCTCCGCGAAGTCGCGATCCTTCCAGTCGCGGCGTGCGAACCCGACGAGCGCGAAACCCGGAGGCAGGAGGCCGCGGTTCGCGAGATCGTACACCGCGGGCATCAGCTTCTTCCGCGAGAGATCGCCGGTGACGCCGAAGATCACCAGCGAACTCGGGCCCGCGATGCGGCTCAGTCGAGGATCGTCGGCCGAGCGGAGGGGGTTCTGCGGCCGGGAGGAGGAGTGATCCGTCATCGCTTCCCGGCCGCTCCCGGCGGCTACGTCTTCAGTGCCCACCGTGAGCTAGATCGCAAACCCTAGAGCGCGCATCATGTCGCGCCCATCATCGGTGATGCGCTCCGGCGTCCACGGCGGCATCCACACCCAGTTGATGCGGAATGCGGTAACGAGCCCGTCGAGCGCTTCGGCGATGTCGTTCTCGATCACGTCCGTCAGCGGGCAGCCGGCACTCGTGAGCGTCATGCTGATGACCAGCGCGTCGTGCTCCTCGTCGAAGGCCAGATCGTAGATCAGTCCGAGGTCGACGATGTTCACGCCGAGCTCGGGGTCCGAGACGTTCTTCAACGCCTCGGTCGCCTGCTCGCGGAATTCCGGGTCGATCGACTGGGGCGCCGTCGTGGTTTCCTCGCTCATGCGACCAGCCTACGCCTTACGCGCTTGCGAGGAAGCGGTCGTAACCCTCTTCCTCGAGGCGGTTCGCCAATTCGGGCCCGCCCTGCTCGGCGACACGACCGTTCACGAAGACGTGCACGAAGTCCGGCTGGATGTAGCGGAGGATTCGCGTGTAGTGGGTGATCAGCAGCACACCGAGCCCGGTGTTCTCCTTCGCACGGTTCACACCCTCGGAGACGACCTTGAGCGCATCCACGTCGAGCCCGGAGTCGGTCTCGTCGAGCACCGCGAACTTCGGCTTCAGCAGCTCGAGCTGCAGAATCTCGTTGCGCTTCTTCTCGCCGCCCGAGAAGCCCTCGTTGACGTTGCGCGCAGCGAACGAATCGTCCATGCGCAGGTTGCCCATGGCCTCCTTGACGTCCTTCATCCAGGTGCGGATCGCGGGCGCTTCGCCGTCGATCGCCGTCTTTGCGGTGCGGAGGAAGTTCGCGTTCGTCACGCCGGGGATCTCCACCGGGTACTGCATCGCGAGGAAGAGACCGGCCTGCGCGCGCTCGTCGACCTCCATCTCGAGGACCTCTTCACCGTCGAGCAGGATCGACCCGCCGGTGACCTCGTAGCGCGGGTGGCCGGCGATCGCGTAGGCGAGCGTCGACTTGCCCGAGCCGTTCGGGCCCATGATGGCGTGGGTCTCGCCCTGCTTGATCGTCAGGTCGACACCCTTGAGGATCTGCTTTGCACCCTGCTCGGTCTCGACGCTGACCTGCAGGTCCTTGATTTCAAGAACGGAGCTCATGTGTTAAATCTCTTTCGTAACGTTGGGGTCGATGTACACGTCACCGTCTTCGATCTCGACGACGAAGACGGGGACCGGCTCGTAGGCCGGGAAATTCTCGGGCACGCCGGTGATCAGCGAGAAGGCCGAACCGTGCGCCCAGCACTCGAGGGTGTCGCCGTCAACGAATCCCTCTGCAAGGCTGACCTGGCCGTGGCTGCACGTGTCGCCGATCGCATGCACATCGCCGGATGCATCGAGCACGATTGCGATGGGAACGTCATCGACGACCACGCGAGTGGCCTGGTCCTGCACGAGGTCGCTGACGGCGAGCACCTTCTGCCGCGGCATCAGCGGACGGAGTCCGCGAGTTCGGCCTCGACCGCGGCGTGGAGGCGCTCCTCCGTCTCGGCGTCGCCGATCTGCGCGATGACCTCGAACAGGAAGCCGCGTACCACGAGCTTGCGCGCCTCCTCCGCCGAGATGCCACGGCTCTGGAGGTAGAAGATGTGCTCGTCGTCGAAACGACCCGTCGCACTGGCGTGGCCGGCTCCCTCAATGTCGCCGGTCTCGATCTCCAGGTTCGGAATCGAATCGGCGCGCGTGCCCTCGGTGAGCACGAGGTTGCGGTTCTGCTCGTAGCTGTCGGTGCCGGTGGCGTTGTTGCGGATCAGCACGTCGCCGATCCACACCGTGTGCGCGCCCTCGCCCTGCAAGGCGCCCTTGTACGTCACTCGGCTGCGGGTGTGCGGAGCGTCGTGATCCATGTACACCTGGTGCTCCAGGTGCTGGCCGGCGTCCGCGAAGTATGCGCCGAGCGCCTCGCCGTTCGCGCCCTCGTGATCGAGGTGGATCGAGGGATTGAGACGAACGATGCCGCCGCCGAGCGAGACCACGATGTGCGTCACGGACGCGTCCCGACCCACGGTCGCGTAGTGGCTCGAGAGGTGGATCGCGTCGTCGTTCCACTGCTGCACGCTGACGACGGTCAGCTTCGCCCCATCGCCGACCACGATCTCGACGTTCTCGGAGAGGTGCGCTGCGCCGGAGTTCTCGAGAATCACGAGACCCTGCGAGTGGGGCGTCGCCTCGATCACCGTGTGGGCGGCGCGCGGTGTCGAGTCGAGCCCGTCGCGCTTCACGATGGCCGTGACCGGTTCCTCGGAGGAGACGGTGACGATGTGCGCCTCTCCGAACGCGGACCACGCGGCCGCGGCCCCGCGCTCCTCCGGAGCGCCCGCTCGGCCGATGCGCGCATCGGAGCGCGAGACCCACTCGGAGGACACACCGGCGACCTCGGACACGGCGACGGGAACGCGAGCGCCGTCGAGCTGCCCGTTGAGCAGCGCATCGAGCTTCGCGACGGGCGTGTACTTCCACACCGCCTCGCGACCGGTGACCTCGGCGAAGTCGGCGACGTCGGTCGAGACAGGGCGCTCCGACCGGGTCTGCACGGGCACGCGGTTGGCCCAGTCGCCGTCGGAGTGGGCGGTCAGTCCGTGCTGAGCCGTTTCCTGCGGTGCAACAGCTTGCGTCATTATCCGACGGATCCTTCCATGCCCATCTCGATGAGCTTGTTCAGTTCGAGCGCGTACTCCATGGGCAGCTCACGGGCGATCGGCTCGATGAAGCCGCGCACGATCATGGCCATGCCCTCCTCCTCGGCGAGCCCGCGGCTCATGAGGTAGAACAGCTGCTCCTCGCTCACGCGGGACACCGTCGCCTCGTGGCCGAGCTCCGCGTCATCCGTACGGATGTCGATGGCGGGATACGTGTCGCTGCGCGAGATCGTGTCCACGAGCAGCGCGTCGCAGACCACCGAGTTCGCGGAGTGCCGCGCATTGGCCTCGATGCGCACCTCGCCCCGATACCCGGTGCGGCCGCCGCCTCGAGCGATCGACTTCGCGAGGATCGACGACTTCGTGTTCGGAGCGAGATGGATCATCTTCGCGCCCGTGTCCTGGTGCTGGCCGGGGCCCGCGAACGCGACCGAGAGAGTCTCGCCCTTGGCGTGCTCACCCGTCAGGTAGATCGACGGGTACTTCATGGTGACCTTGGAGCCGATGTTGCCATCGACCCACTCCATGGTCGCGCCCTCTTCGGCGATCGCGCGCTTCGTGACGAGGTTGTACACGTTCGTCGACCAGTTCTGAATGGTCGTGTAACGCACGCGCGCATTCTTCTTCACGATGATCTCGACGACCGCGGAGTGCAGCGAGTCCGACTTGTAGATCGGCGCCGTGCAGCCCTCGATGTAGTGCACGTAGCTGCCCTCGTCGGCGATGATGAGCGTGCGCTCGAACTGGCCCATGTTCTCCGTGTTGATGCGGAAATAGGCCTGGAGCGGAATCTCGACGTGCACGCCCTTCGGCACGTACACGAACGAGCCGCCCGACCAGACGGCCGTGTTCAGCGCGGCGAACTTGTTGTCGCCGGACGGGATGACGGTGCCGAAGTACTCCTCGAAGATCTCGGGGTGCTCCTTGAGCGCCGTGTCCGTGTCGAGGAAGAGCACGCCCTGCTCCTCCAGATCCTCGCGGATCTGGTGGTAGACGACCTCGGATTCGTACTGCGCGGCGACGCCGGCCACGAGGCGCTGACGCTCCGCCTCGGGGATGCCGAGACGCTCGTACGTCTCCTTGATCTCCTCGGGCAGGTCCTCCCACGTCGTCGCCTGCTGCTCCGTGGAGCGGACGAAGTACTTGATGTTGTCGAAATCGATGTCCGACAGGTCGGCGCCCCACGCGGGCATCGGCTTCCGATCGAAGATCTGCAACGCCTTCAAGCGACGCTTGAGCATCCACTCGGGCTCGTTCTTCAGCGCCGAAATCTCGCGCACGACCTGCTCGCTGAGTCCGCGCTTGGCAATCGCGCCGGCTTCGTCGCTGTCGTGCCAGCCGAATTCGTACTGGCCCAAGCCTTCGAGCTCGGGTCGGTCGATCAGTACCTCTGGCATGATCCCTCCCTCATTCTTCGTCTCGCCCGGGAATCCCTGGCCGAGCCGGAGGGATCCGGTCGGCGGCGGGCGCGAGTACCTGAGTTCGTCGCGCACATCGGGTTCCCTGCAGCGGTGCAGTATTCTGGGCTTCGAACGCGACCGGGACGATCCGATGCAGGCATCGAACGGGCGGTTCGACGTTCGCAACCACAGCTTCCCATTCTACAGGTTTCCGATAGTTTCGGGGGATGTCCGCTCTGGGCGTCACAGCACTCTGGGAAGCAGCCGAGAGGAGACCCGTTGTCCAGCGCGCCCACCGCCAGCTCAGTCGCCGCGAGGCCCGAGATCCCGGGAGGCGGCTTCCCCTCGCGTTTCCTCCGGATCGTCGCGTGGATCTCATTCGTGCTGAACACGCTCATCATCGGCACCGGCGGGGCCGTGCGCCTCACGGGCTCGGGGCTCGGGTGCCCGAACTGGCCGCTGTGCGCGCCCGGCTCGCTCGTGCCGACCGAGGAGCTCACCTACCACTCGCTGATCGAGTTCGGAAACCGCACGATCTCCGGCCCGCTGCTCGTCAGCGCGATCCTCGTCCTCCTCCTGACCTGGCGCATTCGCGCGGCCCGTCGCGACCTCTTCGCGATCTCGGCCGTGGTGCTCGGCCTGGTCGTGCTGCAGGCACTCATCGGCGGCGTCATCGTGTGGCTGCACCTCAACGCGAACCTCGTCGGGATTCACTACGTCATCTCGCTCGCCCTGGTGTGCATCACTGCCGCGTACCTGACCCGGATGTACGAGGCGGGCGGGCTGCGAGAGCGCGCCGTGCCCAAGGCCTTCGCGATCCTCGCCCACGTCACCACCCTCGCCATGGCCGTCACCGTGATCTTCGGCGTGCTGACGACCGGATCGGGCCCGCACTCGGGCGACGCCACCATTCAGCGCGACGGCATCGATGCCGTACTGATGAGTCACATCCACGCGTGGCCCGGGTACATCGCCTTCGCCCTGACGCTGGCGCTGCTCGTTTGGGCCGCGGCTCGACGCCTGCGCCCGCTGCGCTGGATCGTCGCGCTGTTCGCCGCCCTCGTCGTGCAGATCGCGATCGGCATCTACCAGGCGCGGACCGGGCTCCCCCCGCTCGCGGTCGGTGTGCACATGGTGCTGGCCGCGCTCACCGCAGCCGCGATGACGGTGGTGGTGCTGCGGCTCAAGCGCCCGGCAGCCGATGCTGCGGTCTAGCACTTGCTAGTTCGTGCTCGACGGCAGACGTTCTGCCCCCCCTGCCCGGCGCACACCTTGCGCGCTGTCCGTGGATTCCTTCCCCTGGGTGAGTAGTTCCTGGCGTAACCCGCCCGGGCACTTGACGCGAACTACTCACTGCGCCCAAACAAGCCCTTTTGATGCAGCGTCACCCCCCCACGGGTGAGTAAACTCTGCACGGATGCGCGCCGCATTCGCGCGGAAGCTGCTCACCCGCAATGCTCTCGGTCATTCGTTGCCGTCAACCGCTTCAACGTCCTGAAGCGCGCTCTCGGCGCACCTTGTGGCTCTCGGGCGGGAGTGCCGACCGCATTCGGAGGCCGCTCGCATATCGTTCGTCGAGCAGACGAGCGTCCTCTGCCGGAAGCTCGCAGCGTTCTCGCCCGAGGAACGTCAGGATGCGCTCAGAGAGTTGACGCTCGCGACCCCAGTGATGTTCGCGCAGCACCACGAGTACCTCCCAGCCTGCATTTCGAGCCGCATCGAGTCGTTCGAGGTCTCGCAGGTATTGCCTGCGCTCGCGCCAGTGATGGTCCCCGTCGTACTCGATGAGGCGCTTCCCCTGCACGTCAGCGAGATCGAAGCGCCCGATCAATGCACCCGATTCGCCATAGATCGAGTGCTGCAGGGTGAGATCGCTCACACCCACGCGTTCGCCGGCGAGCCGAGTGAGCGTCTCCATTCGCGACTCCGCTCCTGCGCGAGCGTACCGTGCGCCAATGCGGAGCCGGCGCGATCCTGGGCCTCGGGCGTTCGAGCAGAAGCGCTCCAAAGCCGCGGAAGTGACGAGCGGTGGCGAACCCGGTCCTGCGCGACGTGCGATCAATAGATGATCGAGCGCCACGACGAGCTCTCTGAACGGCAAATTGCGACACGCCTGGAGCGCAGCCTGCAGGGGTTCGACTACGGGGATCCGCAATCGGTACTCGGGCAGCCAGAGCCTTTGGAGGCGCTCGGCGCGTTTGCGGCGATGCCCGGTGACTCCCTCGCACCGCACCTGGCCGTTGGCGACCCTTGATTCGACGTCGACGTTCATCGACTCGGGCACGTGGATCGGGCATCCGAAAAGGGCGAGCGCGGTCGCGTGACTGAAGCCCTCACCGGCCCGGAGACGGGGAGCATACGCTACGGCTCGTCCGTACAGGGAGTCGTCGTGCGTCGCTGCCACTCGCACGCCCCGGAATGGTCGTGCTAGCCGAGGGTTCCGAAGAACGCCCGGCGAGATGCCGGCGGAGAGCGCGTCTGTGGTGAGGAAAGACACGCTGCCGTACTTTTCGAGAACCGCATCGATACTTTGCATGCCGATAGCATCGCGCGGCTCGCCCGTGTGCTTGCACGCTTTCCACACAGCGTGCTGGGGATCGCGTCGAAAGCGATGCATTACGGCCCGTGTGAGCGGCGCTCGGGGTCTTGATGCGTGCGCCCTCCGATGAGTGGGCTGGGCCTTTGTGCGGTCTCACGGCCGAGCACTTCTCGGGCGAGAGTCGGTAAGGGTGAGCACATTCTGCAGGCGACTCATCTGCGGCGTACTCGAACTGCTCACCCCGGCATGATGCACGGCCGTGGGTGAGGAGATTTTGCGCGGAATTGGCCCGGCGAGTGCACTAACTACTCACGCTGGGAGGGCTCCCGGCCGTGGGTGAGCATGTGCTGCACGCGCGCGAGGTCGTAAGCGCACGAACTGCTCACCAGCGCGGACGCGGACCTACCCGGACGCGGGCCTAAACGGACGCGCGCCTACGTGGCCCGGACCCCGGCTCGAGGACCCGAAACACAGCACGCCCCCGAGGAGCCGAGCCCCGAAGAGTCGCGACTCTAGAAGGGCAGCAGGGCGTCGACGGCGATGACGAGCGAGAGCACGGAGAGGTAGATGTTCGCGGTGTGGAACACCTGCATGGGCTTCCCGGCTTCGCCGCGGATCGCGTGCGCGTACAGGCGGTGCGCCTGCACGATGAAGTATCCGCCGAACACGAGCGACGCGACCGTGTACGTCCAGCCCATCTCGGCGACGGGAATGAGCAGCAGGCTCGCGGCCACCGTGGCCCACGTGTACAGGATCACCTGCAGCCCGACGGTGACCCGCCCGCGAACGACCCCGAGCATCGGCACACCGGCGGCGGCGTAGTCGTTGCGGTACTTCATCGAGAGCGGCCAGTAGTGCGCGGGCGTCCAGAGGAAGATCACGAGGAAGAGCACCCAGGCGGGCCAGTCCAGCGAGCCGTCCACCGCGGCCCACCCGATGAGCACCGGGAAGCAGCCGGCGATGCCGCCCCAGACGATGTTCTGCTCGCTGTGCCGCTTGAGCACGATCGTGTAGATCACCACGTAGAAGAAGATCGCGCCGGCGGAGAGCGCGGCGGCGAGCCAGTTCGTCGTCGCAGCGAGCCACACCACGGAGAGCGCGGCCATCACCCAGGAGAAGATCAGCGCGTTGCGATCGGAGATCTCGCCGGTGACGAGCGGCCGGTTCTCGGTGCGCTTCATCTTGCGATCCATGTCGCGGTCGATGTAGCAGTTGAACGCCCCGGCCGCCCCGGCGCTCATGGCTCCGCCGATCAGCGTCGCGAGCACGAGCCACAGACTCGGGAGCCCGCCCTGCGCGAGGATCATCGCGGGCACCGTCACGACGAGCAACAGCTCCATGACCCGGGGTTTCGTCAGAGCGACGTAGTTCTTGACCGTGCGGCCGAACGATGGTCGCCCGGCGGTGGCGCGGGCCTGAGTCTGGACTGGGATCTGCGTGGACATCACCTTCTATGGTACCCCGCCGTTCGATAAGATTGGGCGGGGGTGCGCCAGGGCGGCGTTCTCCCGGATTCAGCCGGAAAGGAACGTCTTGGCGAACGAACTGCAGTGGGATGAACTCGACGATCGCGCGGTCGATACCGCGCGGGTACTGGCGGCCGATGCCGTGGAGAAGGTGGGCAACGGGCACCCGGGAACGGCGATCAGCCTCGCGCCGGTCTCGTATCTGCTGCATCAGAAGGTGATGCGCCATGATCCTGCGGATCCCCACTGGGTCGGGCGCGATCGTTTCATCCTGTCTGTCGGCCACTCCTCGCTGACCCAGTACGTGCAGCTCTACCTCGGGGGCTACGGTCTCGAACTCGAGGATCTGGAGTCGCTCCGCACGTGGGGCTCGAAGACTCCGGGCCACCCCGAATACGGTCACACCGATGGCGTCGAGATCACCACCGGGCCGCTCGGCCAGGGGCTCGCGTCGGCGGTCGGATTCGCGTTCGCAGCGCGCTACGAGCGCGGGCTGTTCGACCCCGAGGCGACGCCGGGAACGAGCCCCTTCGACCACTTCGTCTACGTGGTCGCGGGCGACGGCGATCTGCAGGAGGGCGTGACGAGCGAGGCCTCTTCGCTCGCCGGCCACCAGGAGCTCGGCAATCTGATCGCGATCTACGACTCGAACCAGATCTCGATCGAGGATGACACGGACATCTCGTACTCCGAGGATGTCGCGAAGCGGTACGAGGCGTACGGCTGGCAGGTCATCGAGGTCGACTGGAAGAAATCGGGCGAGTACGTCGAAGACATCGCGGAGCTGAACGCCGCCATCGAGGCCGCGCAGGCGGAGACGTCGAAGCCGTCGCTCATCATCGTGAAGACGATCATCGGCTGGCCCTCCCCCGGCAAGCAGAACACCGGCGGCATCCACGGAGCGAAGCTCGGCTCGGAGGAGCTCGCCGGTCTGAAGACCGCGCTCGGGTTCGACCCGGAGCAGCACTTCGCGGTCGCTCCCGAGGTCATCGAGCACACCCGCGCGGCCGTGCAGCGCGGTGCCGACAAGCGCGCTGAGTGGCAGGTCGGCTTCGACGCCTGGGCTGCGGCGAATCCGGATCGCAAGGCGCTGTTCGACCGCATGGAGGCCCGGCAGCTTCCGCCCGAGGCGCTCGACGTTCTGCCGACGTTCGAGCCCGGCGAGAGCATCGCGACGCGATCTGCGAGCGGCAAGGTGCTCGCCGCCCTCGGGCCGGTCATGCCCGAACTGTGGGGCGGATCCGCCGACCTCGCGGGCTCGAACAACACGACGATTCCGAATGTGCCGTCCTTCGTGCCCGCACGACGTTCCACGAACGCCTGGCAGGGCGACCCGTACGGCCGCGTGCTGCACTTCGGCATTCGCGAGCACGCGATGGGTGCGATCCTCAACGGCATCCAGCTGCACGGAAAGACGCGCAGCTACGGCGGTACGTTCTTGATCTTCAGCGATTACATGCGCCCCGCCGTGCGTCTCGCCGCGCTCATGAACGTGCCATCCATCTTCGTCTGGACGCACGACTCCGTCGCACTCGGCGAGGACGGACCGACGCATCAGCCGATCGAGCAGCTCGCCACGCTGCGCGCGATTCCGAACCTGGCGGTCGTGCGGCCCGCGGACGCGAACGAGACTGCGATCGCGTGGCACGAGATCCTCACCCGCACTGCGGGCCCCTCTGGGCTCGCGCTCACCCGCCAGAACGTGCCCGTTCTGCCTCGCGGTGGAGAGTTCGCGAGCGCTGAGCAGGCCGCCGAGGGCGTCCGCCGCGGCGCCTACGTGCTCGCGGACTCCCCCACCGCGTCGATCGACGTGCTGCTCATCGCTACGGGGTCGGAGGTGCAGCTCGCGGTGGAAGCGCGCGAGCGGCTCGCCGGTGACGGCGTGGGCGCTCGGGTCGTGTCGGCTCCGAGCCTCGAGTGGTTCGCCGAGCAGAGCGACGAGTACCGCGAGAGCGTGCTCCCCCGGTCGGTCACCGCTCGCGTCAGCGTGGAAGCCGGTCTCTCGCTGGGCTGGGACCGCATCGTCGGCGATCGCGGCCGTTCCGTCTCCATCGAGCACTTCGGCGCATCCGCCGATTACCAGACGCTCTTCCGCGAGTTCGGCATCACGACCGACGCGGTCGTCGCAGCGGCGCACGCGTCGCTCGCCGCCTGAAATCGCTTCTTCGAAAGGATCATCACGCGATGACAAATCCCCACACCTCCGCACTGAGCGAGGCCGGCGTCAGCATCTGGCTCGACGACCTGTCCCGTCGCCGACTCGAGAGCGGTGAGCTCGCGACGCTCGTCGAAACGTTGAACGTCGTCGGAGTGACCACCAACCCGACCATCTTCGCGAACGCGATCGGAGGCGGCGATGGCTACGGAGACCGACTGGCCGATGCCGCTGCCCGCGGACTCGACACCGATGCCGCCATCGTGGAGCTCACGACGGCCGACGTGGCGGACGCCTGCGACCTGCTCGCCGGTGTGTACGCGTCGACCGACGGCCGTGACGGGCGCGTGTCGATCGAGGTCGAACCCGGATTGGCACGCGACACGGCCGGCACGGCGGCACAGGCTCGCGATCTCTGGGCTCGGGTCGATCGCCCGAACGCGATGATCAAGATCCCGGCGACCGTTGAGGGGCTCGACGCGATCACCGAGACCATCGCCGCTGGGATCAGCGTCAACGTCACGCTGATCTTCAGCCTCGAGCGATACCGGCAGGTGATCAATGCCTACCTCGCGGGTCTCGAGCGGGCGCGCGCGGCAGGCATCGACCTCTCGACGATCCACTCCGTCGCCTCCTTCTTCGTCTCCCGGGTCGATTCGGAGGTCGACCGTCGACTGCGCGAGATCGGCTCTCCCGAGGCGCTCGCCCTCACCGGCCAGGCCGGCATCGCGAACGCGCGTCTCGCCTACGAGGTGTTCGAGCAGTCGTTCGACACCGAGCGGGCTCGGTTCCTCGTCGGACTCGGAGCGAATCCGCAGCGCCCGTTGTGGGCGTCGACGGGCGTCAAGGATCCGGCACTCGCCGACACCGCGTACGTCACGGGCCTGATCGCTCCGAACACGGTGAACACGATGCCCGAGGCGACGCTGCAGGCGTTCGCCGATCACGGCCACGCGCCGGGCGACACGGTCACGGGTGCCTACCTCGAATCGAACCAGGTGCTCAACGCGATCGACGCGCTCGGCATCGACTACGTCGAGGTCACGGAGCTGCTCGAGCAGGAAGGGCTGCAGAAGTTCGACGCGTCGTGGTCGGACCTGCTGGGCACCGTCGAGCAGGCGCTCCGAGAGGCGCGCTGATCATGGCCGTCGAGGTTGCGGTCGATCCGGGTCTGCGCGGCGCAAGTGCATCGCTGGAGGCGCTCGTCGAGGATCGCGTCGCAAGCCGAATCTTCGCGCACGACGCGTCGCTCTGGGGAACGGCCGCTGCCGAAGAGGCTGCGATCCGGCTCGGGTGGACCGACGTCGCTGCGACTGCGGAGCGCCTGATCCCCGAGATCGAGAGCCTCCGCGCTGCACTGGGCGATGCCGGCGTCGACCGGTTCGTGCTGTGCGGCATGGGCGGTTCGAGTCTGGCGCCCGCCGTGATCGCGCGCTGGGCCGGCGTCGAACTCTCGATGATCGACTCGACGCACCCGGACGTGGTGCGACGTGCGCTCTCCGGTGATCTCGCCCGCACCGCAGTCGTCGTGAGTTCCAAGTCGGGCGGAACGATCGAGACCCGCAGCCATCTCGCGGCCTTCGAGGACGCGTTCCGCGTCGCCGGGATCGAACCAGCGGAGCGTGTGATCATCGTGACGGACCCGGGGTCGCCGCTGGACGAGGAGTCGCGGGCCGCGGGCCGACGGGTCTTCACCGCCGACCCGAATGTGGGCGGCCGGTTCTCAGCGCTCACCGCCTTCGGGCTGGTCCCCTCGGGATTGGCCGGCGTCGACCTGCGTCGGCTCGTCTCGGATGCGGACGACGTGCGCACGAGCGTCTCCGCAGACGACTCGGAGAATCCTGCGTTGCGTCTCGCCTCAGCGATCTACGCGGGATTGCCTCGTCGATTCGTGCTCGCAGTCGGCGAGGCCGCATCTGCTTCCTGGGGGCTCGGACGCTGGATCGAGCAACTGGTGGCCGAGTCCACCGGCAAGGACGGACAGGGCGTGCTGCCGATCTCGCTCGATGCGGGAGCACCGGAGTTCGCGCACGTTCCCGAAAGCGTGCTCACCGTCGGTCTCGCCGGCGAGCACTCCGGCGGTCAGGGCGCCTCGATCGAGGTCGCGGGCACGCTCGGCGCTCAGCTGCTCGTGTGGGAGGTCGCGACGGCGGTGCTCGGCCGGCTCATGGGCATCGACCCGTTCAATCAGCCGGACGTGGAGTCCGCGAAGGTCGCGGCTCGCACCGCGCTCGACGGCGACGCTTCGTCGGATGACGCCGGTCCCGCCGAGCTGCGCGGCGCCGCCGGCGCTCGTCTCCTCGCGGTTCCCGCCGAGGTCGAGGTGGAGGACACCGCGGCGCTCGTGACTCGCCTCCGAGATGCGGCCGCTGACGCCGGGTATCTGTCGCTGCAGTCGTACCTCGATCCCCACGGTGAAGAGGTGGAGCCGCTCAGTCACCTGCGCGATCGGCTCGCGGCGGTGCTCGGCCTGCCCGTCGCCCTCGGCTGGGGCCCGAGCTACCTGCATTCGACGGGACAGCTGCACAAGGGCGGGCCCGCGGCGGCGGTCTTCCTGCAGCTCACGGCCGAGGCCGTGGAGTCGCTCCCCATTCCGGGCTCGGATCGCGGGTTCGACGCGCTGATCACGGCGCAGGCGCGTGGCGATCGGTCGGTGCTCGCGGAGCGCGGTCGCCCCGTCTTCGCGCTCGCGTGCCCGGACCCTGCCGCGACGGTTCGTGCGCTCAGCGAGGCACTGGACGCACTCGACTCCTGAGTCGTTGACCGAGAAACGGCCCGGGCGAATCTCGCCCGGGCCGTTTCTCGTTGAATCTCGCGCTATGCCGACTTGCGCGCCGTGCCGCGACGGGTGCGCAGCTTCTGCAGTGCTGCTTCGAGGAGCTCCTCCGCCTCCTCGGGCGTGCGGCGCTCCTTCACGTACGCGAGATGCGTTTTGAAGGGCTCGTTCTTCGGGAGCAGCGGCGGGTTCTCCCGATCGCGACCCGCGGGAAGCCCCGTCGTGGGTGAGTCGATCTGTTCGGGAATCTCCTCCTCGGGAACGTCCGCTGCGAAGTAGCGCACGGTTTCGTTGCCGAGTGCATCCCAGTACGAGATCTGCGTGCGTTCGGCGCGCGAGCCGTGATCCTTCTCCCCCATGGGGCCGGAACCGACGCGGGCGCCACGGATGGCGTTACTGCCTGCCACGAATTGCCTTTCTACTGCTGGATCGGGTGTGCGCGCTGTCTAGACGACGGAGAAACGCGCGATGAGCCCGAGCGCGATGATCGAGGCGGCCCAGATGAGGGACACGACGACCGTGATGCGGTTGAGGTTGCGCTCCGCGACACCGGAAGAACCGAGGCTCGACGTGACGCCTCCGCCGAACATATCGGAGAGACCTCCGCCGCGGCCCTTGTGGAGCAGAATGAACAGCGTGAGCAGCAGGCTCGTGATCACGAGGATGACGAGCAGGATGATCTTCAGAATGAGCACGAAGTGCACCTTTCGAGGTCGCGGGGCGCGTGAGGCCAACGACCAGTATAGCGTGGAGTCGATTCAGCCGGCCGTCACGTGCTTCTGGAACTGGATGATCCGAGTGAACTCGTCGACCTTCAGGCTCGCGCCACCGACGAGCGCGCCGTCGACGTTGGGCTGGCGCATGAAGCCCGCGATGTTCTGGCTCGCGACGGAGCCGCCGTACAGGATGCGCGTCTTCGCTGCGCACTCGTCTCCCCGCAGGTCGCGGAGATGCTCGCGGAGCGCGCGCGCCACCTCTTCGGCTTGCTCGGGCGTCGCGGCCTGGCCGCTTCCGATCGCCCATACCGGTTCGTACGCGACGACGAAGTCGGCGTCCTGCGGAAGGTGCGCGAGTGCGGCGGTCAACTGCGCGACCGGGATCGCAGCGGCGCCGTGCTGCTCGAGGTCTTCCGCGGACTCGCCGACGCAGATCATCGGCACGATGCCGGCAGCGTGTGCCGCGCGCGCCTTGAGCCCGACGGTATCGTCGCTCTCACCGTGGCCGTTCCGTCGCTCCGAATGACCGACCAGAGCGTACGAGACGTCCAGCTTCGCGAGCATCGCGGCGGAGACGTCACCGGTGAAGGCGCCCGACTCGTGCGGCGATACGTCCTGGGCTCCGAGCGTGAGCGAGAGCTTGTCGGCAGCCAGCAGTGTCTGCACCGAGCGCAGGTCGGTGAACGGCGGGAACACGGCGACCTCGGCCGCCGAGAAATCGTGGCGGACATCGGAGAGCCCCCAGGCGAGCTTCTGCACGAGGGCGATCGCCTGCAGGTGATCCAGGTTCATCTTCCAGTTGCCCGCGATCAACGGAGTGCGCTTGCTCGGCGGGAGCGGACCCCTCGCCGCTGCAGGCGACTGGTCGAGATCGCTCGTTCCGCTGAGATCGGTCATGCCAGTACCTCCAGGCCGGGAAGGGACTTGCCCTCCAGATATTCGAGACTCGCACCGCCGCCGGTGGAGATGTGACCGAACTGGTCGTCCGAGAACCCGAGCGCGCGAACTGCCGCTGCGGAGTCCCCGCCGCCGACCACCGTGAACCCTTCGGTCTCGGTAAGAGCGCGGGCGACCGTGCGGGTTCCCGCAGCGAATGCGTCGATTTCGAACACGCCCATCGGTCCGTTCCAGAAGACGGTCTCCGATTGGGAGATCGCCGCGGCGAACGCAGTCGCAGACGACGGACCGATGTCGAGCCCGAGGCCCTCAGCGCCGAATCGGGATGACTCGATCGCGTCCGCGGGCACGATCTCGTGCGCCGCGTCGGCGGCGAACTTCTCCGCGACGACGATATCGACCGGGAGCACGATGCGCACGCCTCGTCGCTCCGCCTCATCCAGATAGCCGCGCACGGTCTCGATCTGATCCGTTTCGAGCAGGCTCGCCGCCACCGAGTGTCCTTGAGCGGCCAGGAAGGTGAACACCATTCCCCCGCCGATCAGCAGGGTGTCCACCCGCTCGAGCAGGTGCGCGATCACGCCGAGCTTGTCGGAGACTTTCGAGCCGCCGAGCACGACCGTGTACGGACGCTTCGCGTCGGTCGTCAAACGCTGCAGCACGTCGAGTTCGGCTGCGACGAGGCGACCGGCCGCGCTCGGCAGCAGCTGAGCGAGTTCGTACACGCTCGCCTGCTGCCGGTGCACCACGCCGAAACCGTCAGAGATGAAGACGTCTCCGAGGGAGGCGAGCCGCTCTGCGAACTCGCGACGTTCGCCCGCATCCTTACTGGTTTCGGCGGCGGTGAACCGCAGGTTCTCGAGGAGCACCACCTCGCCGTCGGAGAGCTCGGAAACTGCCGCCGAAGCTGCGTCTCCGATCGTCTCCTCGACGAATCGCACCGGCGCCCCGAGGAGCTCGCTCATTCGCTCCGCTACTGGGCGGAGCGAGTACTCCGCGTCCGGTACGCCCTTCGGACGACCGAGGTGGCTGATGAGCACGAGCCGTGCTCCCGCCTCCCGCAGCTCACGGATCGTGGAGAGCGATGCTCGAATGCGACCGTCGTCTGAGATGACGCCGTCGCTCAGGGGCACGTTGAGGTCGCAGCGGATGATGACCGTCTTCGACTTCAGCGGACCGAGTGATTCTATGGTGCGCATGAACAGGTGGGCTCCTCGAGGTGCGGAAATCAGATCAGGCCGGGCGTCTGCGTGCGGGCCGCTTCGAAGCGGCGCGCGACGTCCTGCCAGTTCGCGATGTTCCAGAACGCCTTGACGTAGTCGGCGCGCACGTTGAGGTAGTCGAGGTAGTACGCGTGCTCCCACACATCGAGCTGGAGCAGCGGAATGGTTCCCGCGGGGAGGTTGCCCTGCTGATCGAAGAGCTGCACGATGTTCGGGCGCTGCCCGAGAACGTCCCACGCGAGGACGGCCCAGCCGGAGCCCTGCACGCCGAGAGCCGTAGCGGTGAAGTGCTCCTGGAACTTCTCGAAGCTCCCGAAGAACTCGTCGATCGCGGCCGCGAGCTCGCCCTCGGGGCGCTCGCCTCCCTCCGGCGAGAGGTTGTTCCAGAAGATCGTGTGGTTGACGTGACCGCCGAGGTTGAACGCGAGGTCCTTCTCCAGCTTGTTGACCGACGCGAGGTTGCCCGACTCGCGAGCCTCCGCGAGCTGCTCGAGCGCCGTGTTGGCACCGGTCACGTACGCCTGGTGGTGCTTGTCGTGGTGCAACTGCATGATCTTGCCGCTGATGTGCGGCTCGAGAGCAGCGTAATCATAAGGAAGCTCGGGAAGTGAGTAGGCGGCCATGTGGCGATCCAATCTCTCGGTGAACAGTTGTCGGATTCAGTCTATGGCGCAAGGTCTCGCCACGGTGGGAAATGGTGGCGCTCGTCGCTACCACCCTGTTCGCCGCTCGCTAAATCCGGTCGAGCTCCTCGGGCAGATTCGCTTCCGTACCGGGGACGCCGCGCAGTTCGGCCTCCTTGTCCGCCATCGCGAGCAGTCGCCGGATCCGGCCGGCGACGGCGTCCTTCGTGAGCGGAGGATCGGCGCGAGCACCGAGGTCGTCGAGACTCGCCTCGCGATGCTTCAGCCTGAGCTCGCCCGCATAGCGCAGGTGGTCCGGGATGCTGTCGCCGAGCAGCTCCATGGCGCGCTCCACGCGAGCGCACGCTGCGACGGAGGCCTGCGCTGATCGTCGCAGATTCGCGTCGTCGAAATTGACGAGGCGGTTGGCAGTCGCGCGTGTCTCGCGGGCGCGGCGCAGGTCATCCCAGCTCGTGCGCGCCTGCTGAGCTCCCATGAGTCCGAGCATCTCGCTGATCGCTTCGCTATCGCGGATGAGCACCTTGTGCTGACCGCGAATCTCACGGCTCTTCGCGTCGACGCCGATGCGGCTCGCTGCGCCCACGAGCGCCATGGCGACCTCGTTGCTCGGGCACACGATCTCCAGGTTCGCAGACCGCCCCGGAGCGGTGAGTCCGCCGCGCGCGAGGAAGGCGCCCCGCCAGATCGCCGCGAGTTCGGGCTGAGCGCCCGTGGTCAAGCGGTTCGGGAGGCCGCGGATCTGGCGCCGCCGCTGGTCCAGGAGTCCGAGTTGGCGGGCGAGCGTTTCGCCGTCGAGTACGCGAACCAGGAACTGCGGGGCTCCAGGGCGCGTGCTCGATGGCGGCAGCTGCTTTGCATCTGACCGGATGCCGTACAGCTCGGCGAGGTCCTTGCGCACCCGCTGCACGATCTGCGGGGTGTGAAGTTCGGCCTCGAGCGCGATGCGGCCGGAGATGGTGTGCAGTCCGCCTGCAAGACGGAGGATCGTGGCGACCTCGGCGATGCGTTCGCCGGTGCTCTGCACCGGGAATCGCACGAGTTCGCTCTTGACCTCGGGGGTAGACAGCACGAATGGGTCCTTTCGGAGAGGGTGTTTCGATGAATCGGTCGACGTGCGGAACGTCGACTACTCGCGACCGAGGTCGCGGTGGCGCAGGCTCACGCTGACACCCGGAAGACCGGCGAGTCGATCCGCGAGCTCTCGAGCGGTAGCCACCGAGCGGTGCTTCCCGCCGGTGCATCCTACCGCGAGCGATGCGTGCCGCTTGTTCTCGCGCTGGAATCCGGCGAGCACCGGGGTGAGTGCGGCGACATAGTTCTCCAGGAACTCGGCCGCGCCTTCGCGGCCGAGTACGTACTCCTTGACTTCGGGATCGACGCCCGTCAACGCGCGGAGCTCCGGTTCCCAGAAGGGATTCGGGAGGAAGCGCATGTCCACCATCAGGTCGACATCGGTCGGCGCACCGTACTTGAAGCCGAAGCTCGAGACCGAGAGCTGCAGGCCGGGAGTGTTGTCATCGGAGAACAGTTCCCGTGTCGCAGTCGACAGATCGTGCACGTTGTAGCGCGAGGTATCGATGACGACGTCGCACGATGCCCGAAGCTCTTGCAGACGTTCCCGTTCCAGGCGGATGCCCTCGAGCAGGCTGCGCTCTTCGCCCTGCAGCGGGTGGGGGCGGCGCACCGACTCGTACCGACGCACGAGGATCTCGTCCGTCGCGTCGAGGAACACCACGCGCACGGTGGCGTTGTCGCGCAGCTCGTCGACCGTGGCCTGAATGTCGGCGAACAGGTCGCGGCCGCGAACGTCGACGACGGCGACGATGCGCGGGAGCGCTCCACCCGACCGGTCGGCCATATCCGCGAGCGTCTTCAGCATCGGCAGCGGAAGGTTGTCGACGACGTACCAGCCCAGATCTTCGAGGGTATTGGCGACCGTGCTGCGGCCGGCTCCGGACATTCCCGTGACGATGAGGATCTCCTGCCGGGATACCGCGTCGTTCATGCGCCGAGTTCCTCTCCCTGCGTGGCGTCCACCTGAGCTTCTAGCTTAGCGCCCGCCCCAGGCTCGGATTGCAGGTGGGCGAGGATCTGCTCGCCCAGTTTCGGCCCGACGCCGGGTGCCGCTGCCAGCTCCGCCAACGATGCCGCGCGCAGTCGCGTGACGGACCCGAAGTATTTGAGGAGGGCCTGAACCCGCTTGGGTCCGAGCCCGGGAATCTCGGAGAGCCGACTGGAGATAGATGTGCTTCGGCGTTGGCGCTGGAACGTGATGGCGAACCGATGCGCTTCGTCGCGCACGCGCTGCACGAGGAACAGCGCCTCGCTCGTGCGCGGCAGGATCACGGGGAAGGGATCTCCCGGCAGCCAGATCTCCTCGAGACGCTTGGCGATGCCGCAGAGCGCCACGTCGGTGATCCCTGCTTCGCCGAGCGCGCGAGCTGCCGCCTTGACCTGCGGCTCCCCGCCGTCGACGATGAGCAGTTGCGGTCGATCCCGGTACACCCCGGTCGGCTGCTCACCGGCCTCACGAGATGCGTTCAGCTGCGCTGCCCGACGCGAGACGACCTGATGTATGGAATCCGTGTCGTCCGTGGTCTGCTCGATCCGGTATTTGCGATACGCCCCTTTCGCGGGGAGCCCGTCCTCGAACACGACCAGCGAGGCCACCACACCGGTGCCCTGCAGATGCGACACGTCGATGCACTCGATGCGCAGCGGCGCCTCCTCCATCCCGAGGGCGCGCTGCAACTCCGCGAGTGCATCGGTGCGTGCGGTGAGATCGGCAGCGCGCTTGAGCTTGTGCCGGATCAGGTGCTCCCCCGCGTTGCGCATCGCGCGATCCATCAACTGGACCTTGTCGCCCCGCTCGGGAATGCGGACGCGGACTCGCCCGCGTCGGGGGCGTCGGGCGCTGAGCGCCTCTTCGAGCGCCGGTGCATTCGCCGGCAGCTGCGGAACGAGGATCTGGGGCGGCGGTTCCCGCTCCCCCTCGTATGCCGATTGCAGCACTTGCTCGAGCAGCGTCTCGGGCGAATCGTCGAGTTCGACGTCCACGATCCAACTGCGTTCACCGCGGATGCGTCCGCCTCGGATGATGAACTGGTGCGCGGCGGCGGCGAGTTCATCGGATCGCAGCCCGAACACGTCGAGATTCACATCGAGTCCGAGTACGACGGCGTTCTTCTCCATGACGTGCTCGACGGCCTGAGCCTGGTCGCGCAGGCGCGCCGCCTCTTCGTAGCGCTGCTCGGCAGCCGCTTCTCGCATGGATGCCTGGAGCGCCTTGAGGTGGCTCGTGTCGCCTCCCCCGAGGAACGAGACCAGTTCGCCCACGCGAGCACGATGCTCCTCGATGGTGAGCTTCTGCGAGCAGGGCCCATTGCAGCGACCGATCTGCCCGGCGAGGCAGGGTTTGCCCGAACTCATGGCGCGCTGGTAATCGGCGTCGTTGCAGGTGCGGATGGGGAACGCCTGCTGCAGCAGCGCGGAGGTCTCGCGCAGCGCCCAGACCTTCGGATACGGGCCGAAGTAGCGGGCCCCACGTATGCGTTCATTGCGCGTGATCACCAGGCGCGGTGCCTCTTCGCGCAGCGTCACCGCGAGGTACGGGTACGTCTTGTCATCCTTGAACTGCACATTGAACGGCGGCTTGTACTCGGTGATCCAGGTGTGCTCGAGAATCAGCGATTCCGTGTCCGTCGCAACGACGGTCCAGTCCAGCTTCGCGGCGATCGAGAGCATGGTCCGCGTGCGCGGCATGAGCGAGTGCAACGGCTGGAAGTAGTTGGCGAGGCGGGCCCGCAGGTTCTTCGCCTTTCCGATGTACAGCACCCGCCCGTGCCGGTCGCTGAAGCGATACACCCCCGGAGAGGTGGGGATCTCGCCCTGCGCCGGCCGGAACGACGCGCGATGGTCCGTGCTGTTCAAGCCGAGGCTTTCGCCCGGCCGTTCAGCACCTCGTTCAGGAACTGCCCGGTGTGACTGCCCTCGGCGTCGACCAGTTGCTCCGGGGTGCCCTCGGCGATGATCATGCCGCCGCCGGAACCGCCCTCGGGGCCGAGATCGATGACCCAGTCGGCATTGCGGATCACGTCGAGGTTGTGCTCGATGGTGATGACGGTGTTGCCCTTGTCGACGAGGCCGTTGAGCACGAGCAGCAGCTTCCGCACGTCCTCGAAGTGGAGGCCGGTGGTCGGCTCATCGAGCACGTAGATGCTGCGCCCGTTCGAGCGCTTCTGCAGCTCGGTGGCGAGCTTCACGCGCTGCGCCTCGCCGCCCGAGAGCGTCGTCGCGCTCTGCCCCAGCCGCACGTACCCGAGGCCCACATCCACGAGCGTCTTCATGTACCGGTGGATCGACGAGATCGGTTCGAAGAACTCCTCGGCCTCGGCGATCGGCATCTCCAGCACCTCCGAGATGTTCTTGCCCTTGTATCGCACCTGCAGCGTCTCTCGGTTGTACCGCGAACCGCCGCACACCTCGCAGGCGACGTACACGTCGGGGAGGAAGTTCATCTCGATCTTCAGGGTGCCGTCGCCGGAGCACGCCTCGCAGCGGCCGCCCTTCACGTTGAAGCTGAAGCGGCCCGGGAGATAGCCGCGGGTCTTCGCCTCCTGCGTTTCAGCGAACAGGTTGCGGATCTTGTCGAACACGCCCGTGTACGTCGCGGGGTTCGAGCGGGGCGTGCGGCCGATCGGCGCCTGGTCGACGTGCACGACCTTGTCGAGGTGCTCGAGCCCGGTGACGCGCGTGTGCTTGCCCGGTACGAGGCGCGCCCCGTTGAGCTGATTGGCGAGCACGCGGTACAGGATGTCGTTGACGAGCGTCGACTTGCCCGATCCGGAGACGCCCGTCACAGCGGTCATGACCCCGAGCGGGAACGTCGCATCGACGTTCTTCAGGTTGTTCGAGCGCGCACCCACGACCTTCAGCTCCCGCTTGCGATCCCGCTTGCGCCGGCGCTTCGGAGTCTCGATGCTGCGACGACCGGCGAGGTAGTCGCCGGTCAGCGATTCGCGGTTGCGCAGCAGGTCGTCGTAGTGGCCCGAGTGCACGACGGTGCCGCCCTGCACGCCCGCGCCGGGGCCGATGTCGACGATCCAGTCGGCGGCCTCGATCGTCTCCTCGTCGTGCTCCACGACGATGAGCGTGTTGCCGAGGTCGCGCAGCTTGATGAGCGTCTCGATGAGTCGGCGATTGTCGCGCTGGTGCAGCCCGATGCTCGGCTCGTCGAGCACGTAGAGCACCCCGGTGAGCCCGGAGCCGATCTGAGTCGCGAGACGGATGCGCTGCGCTTCCCCGCCCGACAGCGTGCCGGCAGCGCGAGCCAGCGTGAGGTAGCCCAAGCCGACCTCGATCAGGAAGTCGAAGCGGAGACGGATCTCGCGCAGCACCTGCGCGGCGATCTTCGCCTCGCGCTCGGTGAGCACGACATCGTCGAAGAACCCCTTCGCGTCGAGCAGGCTGAACTCGCCGACCGCGGCGATCGATCGGTCGTTCACGGTCACCGCGAGCACCTCGGGCTTGAGCCGCTGCCCATTGCAGGCGCTGCACGGCACTTCGCGGAGGAACTCGGACCAGCGATCCCGCTTCGCATCCGATTCCGCCTCGGCGTACTGGCGCTCGATGAACGGGATCACGCCCTCGAAGCCGGACGAGTACTTGACTTCGCGTCCGAAGCGATTGCGCCAGCGCACGTTGACCTTGAAGTCGTTTCCGTACAGCACGGCCTGCTGCACTTCTTCCGGCAGATCCGACCAGGCCGTCTTCAGCGAGAAGCCGAGGTCGTCGGAGAGGCCGACCAGCAGCTTCTCGTAGTACTGGTACAGGCTCTTTCCCTGACTCGTCCAAGGAACGATGACGCCCTCGGCGATCGAGAGCTCCGGGTCTCCCAGCACGAGATCCTCGTCCACCGACATGCTGGTGCCCAGTCCCGAGCAGACCGGGCACGCACCGAACGGAGCGTTGAACGAGAATGTGCGCGGTTCGATCTCGGTGAGCTGCACGGGATGCTGATTCGGGCAGGAGAGCTGCTCGGAGAACTGCTGCACGCGATCCTCCGCCTTCGCGTCGCGGTCGACGAAGTCGACGGCGACGATGCCGCCCGCGAGTCGCAGCGCGGTTTCGAGGGAGTCGGTGAGGCGTCCGAGGATCTCCGGGCCGGCGACGAGTCGGTCGATCACCACCGAGATGTCGTGCTTGACCTGCTTCTTGAGTTTCGGCGGATCGGAGAGCTGGACCATCTCACCGTCGACGATCGCGCGGGAGTAACCGCTCGCGGCGAGATCCTGGAAGAGGTCGACGAACTCCCCCTTCTTCTTGCTGACGACCGGGGCGAGTACCTGGTAGCGGGTGCGCTCCTCGAGCTCCATGAGCCGATCCGCGATCTGCTGCACGGTCTGCGATTCGATCCGCTCACCGCACACGGCGCAGTGCGGCACGCCGACCCGCGCCCAGAGGAGTCGCATGTAGTCGTAGATCTCGGTGATCGTACCGACCGTCGAGCGGGGATTCCGGTTCGTCGACTTCTGGTCGATGGAGACCGCCGGGCTGAGCCCCTCGATGAAGTCGACGTCGGGGCGGTCGACCTGGCCGAGGAACTGACGGGCGTACGCGCTGAGGGATTCGACATACCTCCGCTGGCCCTCCGCGAAGATCGTGTCGAAGGCGAGGCTCGATTTGCCGCTCCCGGACAGCCCGGTGAAGACGACCATAGAATCGCGCGGAATAGCGAGGTCGACGTTCTGCAGATTATGGACGCGTGCCCCTTGAACGCTGATCTGAGCATGCGCAGCGGAGGACCGGATGGGTGTGGAGTGCGTCGAAGTCACTGCCTCATTCTAAGCGCTTCGTCGGGAGAGTTCGAACATACCTACGATGCTTTCGCCCTCAGCGCACCGCATGCTGCAGTATTTTCGGTTACTATTGATGAAAGCTCACGAAAGGAGTGCCGATGTCGATCGCGCAGTTCACCACCTCCGGGAGTGAGCGAACCCATCGGAGCGGCGACGCCGCTCGAGCTCGCCTCCTCGAACTCGTCTCCCACCTCGACGCCGACCGGATGGACTCCGCCGAGGCGCTGCTCTCCGACCTCCTCGCGCACCAGAACGCCGATACGCGCGCTTTGACAGGTGCGGAAGTCTCTGTGCTCGCGCGCTTCGGTGTGTCTGAAGCCGCATTGCAGCGACCCGATGAACTCCGCGCGAGTGCTCAGGGGGTTCTCGCAGATCGGTCTCTCGGCGAACGCAGCGCGACGGTGACGGAGGCGGCGGAGATGCTCGGTGTGACGCCTGCTCGGGTGCGTCAGCGCTGCGCAGCCGGGACGCTGCTCGCCCAGAGGCGGAGCGATGGATGGCATCTCCCCAGATTCCAGTTCCCCGAAGATCGAGAGGTGCCCGGGTGGGCCACTATCGCCGCGGTGATTCCGCGAGGCACGCCGTTGCTGTTCGCGGAACGCGTGCTCACCTCGCCTGCCCCGGCTTTGATGAACGACGGCGAGGAACTCGCGCCGTTCGAATGGCTGCTCCAGGGCGGCGATCCCGCTTCGGCGGCACGGGCAGTGGACGATGCGCTGCACCGACTGCCGTGAGCGAGTACCTGCCCCCTCCCGAACGTGACGCGTTCCCCGATCTGGCGGAGGATGCCGGCTGGGTTCGGGAGGTGCCGGTCGGGTCGGCCCTGGCGCGCATCTTCAGGGCCGCGGGTCCGCATCCGACTGCGTGGCACGACTTCCGCACCTACGGCCCGCTGGATGCGCGTTTCGATCCTCATCCCGACCCGCCTTCCGACTCCCCGGGAGAGGGCGTGCTGTATGCGACGCTCGAGCACTCCGCCCCTGCACAGGACACGACTTCGGCCTTCGCAGCCTGCCTGCTCGAGGTGTTCCAGGCGACGAGAATCGTGCGCCGTGCGAGTGGAGCACCGACGCTCGCGATGTTCGAGAGCACGCGACCGTTGCGCCTGCTCGACCTGAGCGACAGCGATTGGGTCGCCGTCGCGGGCGGCAACGCCGCGATCTCATCCGGCGACCGCTCGGCATCCCGCGCGTGGGCGAGGGCGATCCGCGCGCACTACCCGCGGATCGACGGCGTGATCTCCGCATCCTCGGTGGTCCCCTCGGCGCGCATCGCAGCGCTGTGGTCCCCGGCCGTCGACGCCCTCCCGCAGCACCCGATCGCTCAGCTGCGCCTCGATCGCGGTGAACTCACCGGCGTGATCGATCGGATCGCTGCACGATACGGGTACGTCGTACTCCCGTGAGGATCGCGAGTCCGATTCGTGCAAGACGCCCTGCGGTCTCCGGCGTAGCCTGATTCCATGAACCTGACTTTCGACTTCATCGGCATCGTCACGGCGAATCTCGGCCGCTCCCTCGCGTTCTACCGCACTCTCGGCATCCCCATCCCGGAGGGTTTGGACGACGCGCCACACGTGGAGGTGATTCTGCCGGGCGGCATGAAGCTGGCGTGGGATCCGGTCTCGACGGTCGAGAGCTTCTCTCCCGGTTTCACGCTGCCGTCCGGAGAGGGGCGCATCGGGTTCGCATGCAGCGCGACGACGCCTGAGGAGGTGGACGACGCGTACGCGGCGATCGTCGAGCAGTATCCCGCGTCGGCCGGCACTCCCCCGTGGAACGCGCCCTGGGGTCAGAGGTACGCGACGGTGCTCGACCCCGACGGGAATACGATCGACCTCTACGCCTCGCTCAACGACGCCACCGGCAGCGAGTCGAGCTGACGACCGGGGAGATGGCAAACGGCGTCGCGCCGTTCACACGCGCGCATTCACGCGCGCAGTACGACTGGTTGCTGGCGTCCGCCTGAATCGGACGTGCGACGACGGTGAGCCCTTGGCGCCTACAGGTGCCCGGCCTGGTCCATGCTGCGCAACTCGCGTTTGATCTCCGAAAGCTCATCGCGGAGTCGCGCCGCAAGCTCGAATTTCAGCTCTTCCGCCGCCGCGAGCATCTGCTCGGTGAGGTCGCTGATGAGCTCCTCGAGCTTCGCGGCCCCTTCGCCCGCAATGGCGCCCGCACGCGCGGCCGCCTTGCCTTTCGCGCGCTGCGGGGTCGGGCTCTTGCGCTGCGCGTGCGCACCGGACCGCGAGAGAATGTCTTCGGAGTCGGCGGCTTCACGGTTCAGCATCTCGGTGATGTCACCGATCTTCTTGCGGAGCGGTTGCGGGTCGATGCCGCGTTCGGTGTTGTACGCGATCTGAATCTCACGTCGACGATTCGTCTCGTCGATCGCCTCGCGCATCGAGCGGGTGACCGTATCGGCGTACATGTGCACCTGACCGGAAACGTTTCGCGCGGCGCGGCCGATGGTCTGGATGAGCGAGGTGCTCGAACGCAGGAAGCCCTCCTTGTCGGCGTCGAGGATCGATACGAGCGACACCTCGGGCAGATCGAGGCCCTCGCGGAGGAGGTTGATGCCGATGAGCACGTCGTAGACCCCGGCGCGAAGCTCGGTGAGCAGCTCGACACGACGCAGCGTATCGACATCGGAGTGGAGGTATCGCACGCGTACCCCCGCCTCCTCCATGAAGGTGGTCAGCTGCTCGGCCATCTTCTTCGTCAGCGTCGTCACGAGCACTCGCTCATCGCGCTCGGCCCGCGTGCGCACTTCCTCGAGGAGGTCGTCGATCTGGCCCTCGCTCGGCTTGATCACGATCTCGGGGTCGATGAGACCTGTTGGTCGGATGATCTGCTCCACCACGCCGTCTGCGAGCTCGAGTTCGTATCTGCCCGGTGTCGCCGAGAGGTAGACGGTCTGGCCGACGCGCTCCCTGAACTCGCTGAACTTCAGCGGGCGGTTGTCGAGTGCGCTCGGCAGACGGAAGCCGTGGTCGACCAGCGTGCGCTTCCGCGACGCATCGCCCTCGAACATCGCGCCGATCTGCGGCACGGTGACGTGGGACTCGTCGATGACGACGAGGAAGTCATCGGGGAAGTAGTCGAGCAGGCAGTGCGGCGCCTCCCCCGGTCGTCGCCCATCCATATGCATGGAGTAGTTCTCGATTCCGGAGCAGAACCCGATCTGCTCCATCATTTCGAGATCGAATGTCGTGCGCATGCGCAGACGCTGCTCCTCGACGAGCTTGTTCTGCTGCTTCAGCTCGCGCGTGCGACTCTCGAGTTCGTTGGTGATCTGCCCCATCGCGCGATGCATGACGTCACGGCTTGCGACGTAGTGCGAGCCCGGGAACACCGAGACGGTATCGACCTGCTTGATGACCTCGCCGGTCAGCGGGTGGAGATAGTACAGCGCTTCGATCTCGTCGCCGAAGAACTCGATCCGCACGGCGAGCTCCTCGTACATCGGGATGATCTCCACCGTGTCGCCGCGTACGCGGAAGTTGCCGCGCACGAACTCGATGTCGTTGCGCTGGTACTGCATGTCGACGAACCGCCGGAGCAGCACATCGCGGTCGAGCCGATCGCCGACTGCGAGTGGCACCATCGCCTCGTAGTACTCCTCGGGCTTGCCCAGGCCGTAGATGCAGGAGACGGTCGACACCACGATCGTGTCGCGTCGACTGAGCAGCGCGTTGGTCGTCGAGTGGCGGAGCCGTTCGACTTCGGCGTTCACCGACGAGTCCTTCTCGATGAAGGTGTCGGTCTGCGGTACGTAGGCCTCCGGCTGGTAGTAGTCGTAGTAGCTCACGAAGTACTCGACCGCGTTGTTCGGGAACAGCTCGCGCAGCTCGCTCGCGAGCTGCGCGGCGAGCGTCTTGTTGTGGGCGAGAACCAGCGTCGGTCGCTGCACGGCCTCGATCAGCCAGGCGGTGGTCGCCGACTTGCCGGTGCCGGTCGCACCGAGCAGCACCACATCGGTCTCACCGGCGTTGATGCGACGAGTGAGTTCTTCGATCGCGGCGGGCTGATCTCCGCTCGGCTCGAATTCGCTCACCACTTCGAATGGGCGGACGCTGCGGGTGGGTTCCATGTCTTCGAGCGTACTCGGCACCACCGACATTCACGGGAGCGTTCCGCGGCGGGCGTACCCTGCGCCCGTCATGGCGTCGGCGCGAAGCGAGCCGGCAGCTCCAGATCGCCGATCCCCGACCAGCGCACCTCGTCGAGCCCCTGCCACGCGGCGGCACGGGCGAGGAGCGCCTGCGCAGCCTCCGCCGTGCGACCCGGAGCTCGCCGTTCTCTCCAGGAGGCCTGCACGAGCAGCGCGCGTCCTGCGCGATCGGCCTTGAGATCGAGACGCCCAGCCATCCTGCCGCTCACCATGAGGGGCAGGCAGTAGTACCCGAACTGCCGTTGCTCTCGCGGCGTGTAGATCTCGATGCGGTAGTGGAAGTCGAACATGCGCTCGGCTCGTGGGCGAAACCAGACCACCGGATCGAATGGCGTCAACAGGGCATCCGGTGCGAGTCGTGCGGGCGTTCTCGCGTCGCGATGCATCCACGCGCGTTCCGCCGCACCCGTCGCGGTTCGCCAGCCGTCGACCTCGACCGGGATGAGCTCGCCGGTCGCCTCGAGCGCGGCCACGGCCGTCCGCGCCGGCCCCGGTTTCAGACGGTGGTAGTCCGCGAGGTCGGCGAGCGTCGCCACGCCGAGGGATCGAGCGGCGCGTTCGACGAGCGCGCGCTGAGCGTCGGCGGCCGGAACGGCGCCGAGCCCCTGCTCCGGGAGCACGTGCTCCGCGAGCGCGTACCTGCGCTGAAATCCCTCCCGCCCCGCTGAAACGACTTCTCCCCAGGCGAAGAGCGTTTCGACGGCGCGCTTCGTCTCGCTCCAGTCCCACCAGGGGCCGCGATTGGATCGCGGCTCCTGCTCGAGATCGCGCACGAACGACGGACCCTCGCTTGCGAGGTGCGAGCGGACGCGGTCGAGGATCGGCGCGAGCTGAGCGGCGCGGCCGCTCAGCTCATCGCGGACTCTGCGTTCGTCCATCCGCCATGCGAACAACGGGCGATCCTGAACCGGGATGAACGCCGCTTCGTGCGCCCAGTACTCCGTGAATTCGCCGCTGCGCCACAGATGTCGATCCAGCGCCGTCGTATCGTAGTCCCCGTGTCGCGAGAACACGGGGAGATAGTGGCTGCGCGCGAAGACGTTCACCGAGTCGATCTGCAGCACGTGCAGTGCCGACAGCGCAGGATCGAAGGGGCGGCGCCTCCGGCTGCGCGCGGCGTTCGCGAAGCCCTGTGCGGCGAGCCCGATGCGGCGCGCTTCCGAGGCCGAGACTGAGAGCACCATTCGCGTGCGTTACCGCGACCCGGTTCGAACCGGCGGACCCAGCCGGGTCAGGCGAACCAGAGGGAGAGCTCGCGTGCCGCCGACTCGGGCGAATCCGAGCCGTGCACGAGATTCTGCTGCACCTTGAGCCCCCAGTCGCGTCCCAGGTCTCCGCGAATGGTGCCCGGTGCGGCGGTAGTCGGATCGGTCGTGCCCGCGAGCGAGCGGAAGCCCTCGATGACCCGTTCGCCCCGAGCGCGGATCGCCACGGACGGGCCGGAGGACATGAACTCCAGCAGCGGCTCGTAGAAGGGCTTGCCCTCGTGCTCGGCGTAGTGCGCCGCGAGCAGCTCGCGATCGGGAGCGACGAGCCGCAGATCGGACAGGCGGTACCCCTTCGCCTCGATGCGTCGGATGATCTCGCCCGTGAGCCCCCGGGCGACACCGTCGGGCTTCACCAGGATCAACGTTTCTTCAGCCGACATGCGTACTCCTCATAACTCGTGACGGGGACAACTCGGAACGGCCGTGCAGGCGCGGTCCGATCTGAGAGTGTATCGAATCAGCCTGCATCGCTCTGCGACGCGAGCCAGGCGGCGCGGTCGCGATCGATGCGCGCGCCTCGCACCATGCAGTAGACCCACAGCGCCGTGAACAGCACGCTCACGATCAGGGACATCGGCAGGAGGATCGCGGTGAGCAGCATGAGGACATGCACGATCCACCCGACCAGGATTCCGAAGCGGCCCCGCCGCATCCCCACGAGGCCGACGAGGATCACCAGCGCGAGCCCGCCCCCGACGAAGAGCCCCATCTCGCGCGGCTCGAGCACCGCCATGCCGAATATCGTGAGCCCGAAGAGCGCGACGATGAAGAGCTCGAACCCCAGCACGATCGAGGCGAGCGCCTTCTGGGTCGACGTCGGACCGCGTCGCGCTCCTGCGATGCGCATCGCCGAGTTGTGCGCTGCGGTCTCCGAGGGCGACAGCACGAGTTCGGGTTCCTCTGCGTCGGAGGCCCGACCTGCGCCCGCCGCGCCGTTCACGCCGCGCTCCAGCCCTCGGAGCGCGCGAACGCGATCGCTTCGCCGACGAGCACGACCGAGCCCACGACGAGTACGGCGCGTCCGTCGGAGCGCATCGCCCACCCGCGCGCCTCCTCGAGGGCCTCGGGAAGCGAATCAGCCAGTTCGATCGGGGTGCCGGGAATCTCATCCTCTGCGATGCGCCGCAGATCGTCGGGCGAGGCGCTGCGCGGTGAGTCGACGGGAGTCACGGTGACCCGATGGGCGATGGGCGCGAGCGCGGCCAGCAGCCCGGAGGCGTCCTTCTCCTCGAGCACCCCGATCACGAGTGCGAGCTCTGCGAAGTCGAACGACTCCGTCACCGCCGCGACGAGCGCCGCAGCGCCGTGCGGGTTGTGCGCGGCATCCACGTAGACGATGGGGTCGGTGCCGATGAGCTGCAGACGCCCCGGCGAGGTCAGAGCGCCGAAGCCGTCGTCGAGCACCTCCTCGGGAACGGGGCGATCCGCGCCGAAGAACGCCTCGACGGCAGCGATGGCCAGCGTCGCGTTTTCAGCCTGGTGCCGCCCGAACAGTGGCACGAAGATGGGATCGTAGGCGTTTCCGCTGAGCCCGACGACGTCGATTTGACGCCCCCCGACGGCCACGCGGTCGTCCACGAGCGAGAAATCACGCCCCAGCACTGCCAGAGCCGCCCCGTGCCCCGCTGCCGCATCCGCGATCTCCGCGAGGGCATCGGGATCCTGACGCGCTGAGACGACGATCGATTCGGGTGTGATGATTCCCGCCTTCGTGCGAGCGATCGTCTCGATGTCCGGGCCGAGCACCGCGGTGTGGTCCAGATCGATCGGGGTGAAGACCGCGACGCGCGCATCGACGATGTTCGTCGCGTCCCACTCCCCGCCCATTCCGACCTCGATGACGGCGACGTCGACGGGTGCGTCGGCGAAAGCGGCGAAGGCGAGCACCGCGAGCGCTTCGAAGAACGTGATCGGGCTGTGGCCCGCTTCGACGAGCTCCGCATCCACGACCTCGAGCGGCAGCTGGAGCTCGTCCCAGGAGGCCGCGAGCACATCGCCGTCGATCGGCTCGCCATCCAGCTGGAAGCGCTCCGTGAAATCGACGAGGTGGGGGCTGGTGAAGAGCCCGGTCCGGAGCCCGTGCGCGCGCATGATCGACGCGATGGCGCGGCTCGTCGAGGTCTTCCCGTTCGTGCCCGCGACCTGGATGACCGGGAACGACAGCTGCGGCGACCCCGCGAGCTCGGCGAGTCGGCGCACCGGTTCGATCCGCGGGCGCGGGTTCGCCTCGCCGACGCGTTCGAGAAGGGCCGCGTACACCCGCTCGGCGCCGCTCATGCCGTGGCTCCCGCCCGCAACGACGCAGCGTCGGTCGCGTCGATCGTGATGACGATCGCGGCCTTCTCGGATCCGATTCCACGTGCGGCGGAGATGAATACGCCATTGCCGGGAGAGGAGATGTCGTCGACGATCGCATCGATTCCGATGGCCTCCTGCACCGCGAAACCTTCGGCGAGCGTCTCGGCGGCGATGAGGGTCGCGTGCGCCTCGAGGGCGGCGGCGTGCGCCGGTTCCGCATTCAGGGCGAGCACGATTCGGTCGCTCACCTCGAGCCCGGCGTTCTTGCGCGCCTCCTGCACGGCCCGGATCGCGTCTCGCGCGATTCCCTCCGCCTCGAGCTCAGGGGTCAGTGCCGTGTCGAGCATCGCGAAACCGCCGCTGGGAAGCAGCGTGAGCGCCGGGCCCGACTCCGCGTCGTCGCCGGTGCGGAGGGTGAGTTCGTACTCATGGGGCTCGAGTGGGATGCCGCCGGCGACGACGACGCCCTGCTCCTCGCTCCAGTCCCCCGATTTCGCCGCCTTGATCGCCTGCTGCACCTGCTTGCCGAGCCGGGGCCCCGCAGCGCGTGCGTTCACCGCAAGTGTCTGCACGATGCCGTGCTCCTGAGCGCTCGTCTCCGTCTGCTGCACGAGTGCAACGGATTTGACGTTCAGTTCTTCGCGAAGGATGTCGGCGAACGGCTCGAGCGCCGCAGGGTGCTCGGCGACCACCGTGAGGCCGGCGAGAGGGAGGCGTACGCGCAGGCCGCGGCTCTTGCGCAGCGCGAGCGTCTGAGAGGTGATCTGGCGCACCTCGTCCATGGCGGCTACGAGATCTGCGTCGTCGGGGAACTCGGCCGCATCCGGCCAATCCGTCAGGTGCACGGACCGCCCGCCCGTGAGGCCTCGCCAGAGCTCCTCGGTCACGAGCGGCGCGAGCGGCGCAGCGACGCGGCAGACAGTCTCCAGCACGGTGCAGAGCGTGTCGAATGCCTGGCGGTTCTCGGGAACTCCGTGATCGCCGCCGACGCCCGCCCAGAATCGATCGCGGGAGCGGCGCACGTACCAGTTGGTGAGCACCTCGGCGTACGCGCGAAGCGCCTCGGCGGCGGAGGTGGTGTCGAGCGCCTCCAGGTGGGTCTCGACATCGCGGATCAGTCGCCCCGTCTTCGCGAGGATGTAGCGATCGAGCGGGTCGGTCGAGTCGGTGCGGCGCTCCGCGATGATGCCGTCGGCGTTGGCGTACAGGGAGAAGAAATACCAGGTGTTCCAGAGTGGCAGGATGAACTGCCGCACGCCCTCTCGGATGCCCTCTTCGGTGACCACGAGGTTGCCGCCGCGCACCACGGGCGATGCCATGAGGAACCAGCGCATCGCATCGGACCCGTCGCGGTCGAACACCTCGTTGACGTCCGGGTAGTTGCGCAGCGATTTCGACATCTTGTTGCCGTCGGAACCGAGCACGATGCCATGGCTCACCACGTTGGTGAAGGCCGGGCGATCGAAGAGAGCGGTTGCGAGCACATGCTGCACGTAGAACCAGCCGCGGGTCTGCCCGATGTACTCGACGATGAAGTCGGCCGGCTGGTGCGTCTCGAACCACTCCTGGTTCTCGAACGGGTAGTGGGCCTGGGCGAACGGCATCGATCCCGAGTCGAACCAGACGTCGAGCACGTCTTCGATGCGCCGCATCGTCGACCGCCCGGTCGGGTCATCGGGATTGGGCCGCGTCAGGGCGTCGATGTACGGGCGATGCAGATCGACCTCGCCCGCCTCATTGCGCGGAAGCGTGCCGAAATCCGCCTCGAGTTCCGCGACGGAGCCGTATACGTCGACTCTCGGGTGCTCGGGGTCGTCGCTCTTCCAGACGGGAATCGGGCTGCCCCAGTACCGGTTGCGACTGATGGACCAGTCGCGGGCGCCTTCGAGCCACTTGCCGAACTGGCCGTGCTTCACGTTCTCGGGCACCCAGGTGATCTGCTCGTTGGTCTCGAGCATGCGCTCCTTGATGTCGGTGACGCGCACGAACCAGCTCGAGACGGCCTTGTAGATGAGCGGGTTCCGGCAGCGCCAGCAGTGGGGGTACGAGTGCTCGTAGCTCTGCTCGCGCAGAAGACGGCCGCGATCGCGCACCAGGCGGATCAGCGGACGGTTCGCGTCCATCCACAGCTCGCCGGCCACGTCGGTGACGGCGCTGATGAATCGGCCGCCCTCGTCGACGCTCACGATGGTCGGCATGCCCGCGGCCGTCGTGATCCGGTAGTCGTCCTCGCCGTACGCGGGCGACTGGTGCACGATGCCCGTTCCGTCGGTGGTCGAGACGTAGTCGTCGACGAGGATCTGCCAGCAGTTCTCGGTGCCCCAGACCTCTGCATCGGCGAAGTAGTCGAAGAGCGGCGCGTACTGCACGCCGACGAGCTCGGAGCCGCGCACGTCGCGCGCGATCGCCGAAACCGCATCCTCAGTGGAGGCGTACCCGAGATCCTTCGCGTGGGCCCCGACGAGATCGCGCGCGAGCAGATAGCGTGCAGCGCCCGCCTTCCCGCCGTCGCCGGCGCCCTCGGGTCCGGCCGGTACGACCGCGTAGTCGATGTCGGGCCCGACCGCGAGTGCCGCGTTCGTCGGAAGCGTCCACGGCGTCGTCGTCCAGGCGAGGGCGCGCACCTCGGCGAGGTCGAGCTCCGCTGCGCGGTCGCCCGAGAGCGGGAACGAGACCGTGACCGACGGATCCTGACGCATCTGGTAGACGTCGTCGTCCATGCGCAGTTCGTGGTTCGAGAGCGGTGTCTCATCGCGCCAGCAGTACGGGAGGATCCGCGACCCCTCGTACGCGAGACCGTTGTCGTAGAGCTTCTTGAAGGCCCAGATCACGCTCTCCATGTATCCGAGGTCGAGCGTCTTGTAGCCGTTCTCGAAATCGACCCAGCGAGCCTGGCGCGTGACGTACTCCTCCCATTCGCGGGTGTACTGCAGCACGGAGGCACGGGCCTTGCCGTTGAAGGCGGCGACGCCCATGTCCTCGATCTGGGACTTCTCGGTGATGCCGAGCTGCTTCATCGCCTCCAGTTCGGCCGGAAGCCCGTGCGTGTCCCATCCGAACCGGCGCTCCACCTTCTTGCCCCGCATCGTCTGGAAACGGGGGAAGACGTCCTTCGCGTATCCGGTCAGCAGGTGCCCGTAGTGCGGGAGACCGTTCGCGAACGGCGGGCCGTCGTTGAACACCCATTCCGGAGCGCCTTCTCGTCGACGGATGGACTCGCGGAACGTGTCGTCCGCAGCCCAGAAACCGAGCACGTCGCGTTCGATCTCGGGAAGCTTCGGCGAGGGGGCGACGCCGAAGGCGGCACCGGTGTGCTGCGCGTCGGCCGCGGCGGGCGGGATTCCCGTGGACTGCTGAGGGTACGGCATGGGTTCCTTCTCGGTTCCGGCGTGTCTACATGTGCCTGTGCCGGGACGAGATCCGGATCGCGCTCCGTCTCCCGCGGTACCACCCCGCTTGCCGCCCGCGCTCCCGATGAGGGAGCGGTTCGACCGCTTCATTCGGGCGATCACGGGCCCGACCCGTTCGGTTCTACTGAGCGACCCGGCATCCCGCACATCGAGACGCAGTGCCGCTGTTCTTCCGAAGACTCCCCGATGATGGTCGGATCGCAGTCGTTGTCACCAGTCTAGCGCAGCGTCCGCGGGCAGCCGCCTCGTGCTCAGAAGCGTCATTTCGGACAGGGATCCGCACCGGACGGTAACGAACGAGTAACGATAGCCGAGCCTTCTTTTCCCTGATCAGCGTCGATAAGCGCCATGATATTCGGGCCGAGCGCGCCGGGCGTGCCTTGCACATTCGTGCAGGACATTGTTAGCGTCGAATCAGCGTTGAGGGCGGCCGCGTGCCGATCTTCCTGATCTGCTCCGGGCAGTCAGCGCCGAGATTCGGCGCACCGGAGCTCGGGAGGTCGAGTGCGGTCAGATCCTCCGCAATACGAGCTGGCCAATTGTGAGGCAATCCGGCGGCGTCGGTGCTGCAATCCCATCGATCCCGACGGTCATCGGCGTGCCTCCGATTTCGTCGTGCCAAGAACGAGGAGTTTTACAGTGACCAGTACTAGGGAACATGCCGCGGTCGAGAGCCGCGCGCACGCGGATGGGTCGCCCGAGGGTGCGGCCCCTGCGATCGCAGTGTCGCACGCCTACAAGGTGTTCGGACGACGTCCCCGAGAGGTCGTGAAGCGCCTGCGCAAGGGCGCCACCCGAGACGAGGTGCGCGGTCAGGGCACCGCCGCGGTGATCGACGCGAGCTTCAGCGTGAACCCGGGCGAGATCTTCGTCGTGATGGGTCTTTCGGGATCGGGCAAATCGACCCTGATCCGCATGCTGAACGGACTCAACGACACGACCGACGGATCGATCTCGGTCTTCGGCACCGAGGTCGTCGGCTTGAGCGGGCAGGAACTGCGCGCACTTCGCCGAGACCGCATGTCGATGGTCTTCCAGCACTTCGCCCTTCTCCCCCACCGCAGCGTGCTCGACAACGTCGCCTATGGCCTCGAGCTGCAGGGCGTCGGGCCCGCGGAGCGGCGCGAACGCGCGCAGCACTGGCTGCAGCGCGTCGGGCTGTCGGGATGGGAGCAGCACCTCCCCGGCGAGTTGTCGGGCGGGATGCAGCAGCGCGTGGGCATCGCGCGCGCATTCGCTGCGGACACCGACATCCTGCTCATGGACGAAGCCTTCTCCGCGCTCGACCCCCTGATCCGTCGCGAGATGCAGGAGCAGCTGGTCGAGCTCCAGCAGGAGCTGAACAAGACGATCGTCTTCATCACGCACGACCTCAACGAGGCCATGTTCCTCGGCGATCGCATCGCGGTGATGCGCGACGGACGCATCGTCCAGGTCGGCACGCCCAATGACATCCTCACGGATCCGGCCAACGACTACGTCGCTCAGTTCGTGCAGGACGTGGACCGCGCGCGCGTGCTCACGGCGGGGGACGTCATGGAGCCGCCGCGCGCCGTGGTCCCCGCGAGCGCGGGCCCTCGGACGGCGCTGCGCACGATGCGCGACCTGCAGACCTCGGCCTGCTTCGTCACGTCGCCCTCGCGGAAGCTGCTCGGCGTCGTGCGCGATAAGGACGTGCTGCGCCAGGTGCGCGAAGGCGGCACGGACATCACGGAGCGCCTGCGCCCGACACCGTCGATTGTGAAGCGCGATCAGTACATCTCCGAGCTCTTCGAGCTCGCGGTCGAGAGCTCGTTGCCCGTCGCCGTGACCGATGATCAGGATCGGCTGATCGGCGTGGTGCCGCGCGTCACGCTGCTCGCCGCGCTGACCGACCTTCCCACGATGACGACGGAGATCCCGATCATCGAGCCGACGCCCACCGTATCGGCTGCGACGATCTCAGAAACGCTGGGTGACGCCCCCGACGGCGGCACGGTACACGGGCTCGCGCCCGAGAACGAGGAGGTGCGCTGATGGACGACTTCCGTATTCCGATCGGCGATTGGGTCGCTGATGGACTCAACTGGTTCAAGGCGACCTTCGACGGCTTCCTCGAGGCGGTCACCACGATCATCAAGTTCCTGGTGGAGGGGCTCGCCGACGGGCTCACGTCGGTGCCGTTCGCGGCACTCATCGTCGTCTTCGCGCTCATCGGCTGGGTGCTGCGCTCCTGGCAGCTCGCAGTCGGCACCGTGATCACGATGCTGCTCATCGTCGGCATGGGCCAGTGGGAGAACGCGATGCTGACGCTCGCCCTCGTGCTGATCGCGGCGCTGATCGCCGTCGTCGTCGCCATCCCGCTGGGCATCGCGGCTGCGAGAAGCGACGCGTTCAGTGCGATCCTGAAGCCCGTTCTCGACTTCATGCAGACGATGCCCGCATTCGTGTATCTGATCCCCGCGGTGATCTTCTTCAGCATCGGCTTCGTGCCGGGCGTCTTCGCGACCGTGCTCTTCTCCGTGGCCCCGGGCGTCCGGTTCACCGAGCTCGGCATTCGCGGCGTCGACGCCGAGACCGTCGAGGCGGGCTACGCGTTCGGTGCCGCACCCGGCAAGATCCTGCGCGGCATTCAGCTGCCGCTCGCGATGCCGACCATCATGGCGGGCATCAACCAGGTGATCATGCTCGCGCTCTCGATGGCGGTCGTGGCCGGCATGGCCGGGGCGAACGGTCTCGGCAAGGAGGTCGTCGCCGCGATCTCCACGCTGAACATCGCCCAGGGCGTCGAGGCCGGACTCAGCGTGGTGATCCTCGCCGTCTTCCTGGACCGAGTGACCGCAGCGCTCGGCAATCCGGGCGATTTCAAGCACTCGCTGCTCGGCGGTCTCCGCCGCCGCCGCGACGCGCGTCGCACCGGCGCCCTCGCGAAGGCCGCCTGAGTCGCAGCTCCTTCACCCGCAACACACGTACCCCCACACCGTGCGCCTGGCGCACGAAACGAAAGGACGAAGTATGCAGAAGCGCAAGCTCACGGGAATGCTGGCCCTCGGGGCCGCCGCAACGCTCGCCCTCGCCGGCTGCTCGGGCAGCGGCACCGACGGCGGATCCGATGACGCCTCGGGCGGAGAGAACGGCACCGTCACACTCGGCTTCCTGCCGGGCTGGACCGACGGTCTCAGCACGGCCTACCTCCTCGAGGATCAGCTGGGCAAGATGGGTTACACCGTCGAGATGGAGGAGCTGACCGACGCGGGTGTGCTCTACGCGGGCCTCGCCGGCGGCGACTTCGACATCTACCCCTCCGCCTGGCCGGAGGTGACCCACGCCTCCTACATGGAGGAGTTCGGCGATCAGATCGAGGATCTCGGCGGCTACTACGACGGCGCCGTGCTGACGCTCGCCGTGCCCGAGTACGTCGACATCGACTCCATCGAGGACCTCGCCGGCAACGCCGATCAGTTCGGCGGTGAGATCATCGGCATCGAGCCGGGCGCCGGCCTCACCGCTCAGACGCAGGACGTCGCCATGCCCGAGTACGGACTCGACGGCGATTATGAGCTCGTCACCTCATCCACTGCCACGATGCTCGCGACGCTCCAGGACAAGATCGACAACGAGGAAGACGTCGTCGTGACCCTCTGGCGCCCGTTCTGGGCGAACGACGCCTTCCCGCTCAAGGATCTCGAGGATCCGAAGGGCGCAATGGGCGAGCCCGAGACGCTGCACTTCCTCGGCAAGCAGGGCATCTCGGAGGAGTTCCCCGAGGTCGCGGACTACATCGCCGATATCAAGCTCGACGACGTCGCGTACGGCGCCCTCGAGAGCCTGGTCACGGGTGACGAGTACGCGGACGACCCCGAGGGCGCCGTCGACGCCTGGCTCGAGGAGTACGGCGACGCGTACCCCGGTCTGCTGGCGAACTGACCGTTCTCCGCACTTCCCCTGACGCCCTCGAACGAGGGCCGCACGAAACGAGAGAGGAGCCCCTCCCGAGACGCACTCCCGGGAGGGGCTCCTTTTTCATGCCGTCTCGCATCCGCGGACGGCGCCACCGACGAAAGGACACCGTTTGCAGTTCCGACCCCTGACCACCCTTCTCGCGACCGGCGCGGCAGCCTGCCTGGCGCTCACCGGCTGCTCCACCTCCTCCGCAGCGGACGGGAGTTCTGAGGACACCATCACGATCGGGTACATCCCGTCCTGGAGCGATGGGAAGACCTCGGGATTCCTGCTGAAGGATCAGTTCGAGAAGCTCGGGTACGACGTCGAGATGGAGAAGCTCACGGAAGCGGCGGTGCTCTACACGAGCCTCGCCGAGGGCGACATCGACGTCTTCACCGGAGCGTGGACCGAGCGCACGCAGGCCGACTACGTGAAGGATCGGGAAGACGAATTCGAAGACCTCGGAACGTGGTACGACAACGGCACGATCACGCTCGCCGTACCCGAGTACGTGGATGTGGAGTCGATCGGAGACCTCGCGTCGCAGGCTGGCCGCTTCGACGGCAAGATCATCGGGATCGAGCCGAGCGCCGGACAGATGCAGCACACGGAGGAGGTCGGAATGCCCGCGTACGGGCTCGACGGCGAATTCGAGCTCGTCTCCTCGTCGACCGCCGCGATGCTCGGCTCCCTGGAGGACGCCATCGCCGATGAGGAGGACATCGTCGTCACGAGCTGGCGGCCCTTCTGGGCGAACGAGGTCTTCGGGCTCAGGGACCTGGAGGACCCGGAGGGCGTGATGGGTACGCCAGAGGGAATCCACGTGCTCGCGACGCAGGGGTTCAGCGACCGCTTCCCCGATGCAGCGGAGTACGCGGCAGAATTCGTCTTGGACGATGAGGCCTTCAGCACCCTCGAGAACTCGATGACCAACGAGTTCGGCGAGGGCGATGAGGACGAGGCCGTCGATGCGTGGATCGAGAAGCGCCCGGACGCGTTCCCGGCGTTGCTGACCGATTAGAGGTCGGAGAGGCGCTCGACGTCGTCACCGCGTAGGATCGGCGACGTCGGGCGCCTCCGGCTCGGCCTTCATCGAGGAGACAGCATGAGCGACGCAGCCGCAGTACCCGAGATCGAACAGCGACCCGAGATGCATCTCGCGGTCGTGCGCGAGACCGTTCCGTTCGACCGCATCCCCGAGCTCTACGACCGCGCCTACCCGAAGATCTTCGCGGCGCTCGAAGCCGCCGGCGTGACACCGGCCGCCGCAGCCATGGGTGTGATGCACGGCTCCCCCTCGGCCGATGGGCTCGACCTGTCGGTGGCCGTGCCGATCCTGCACCCTCTCGCCGAGTCCGATGGAGAGGTGACGATCGAGACGCTGCCGTCTGCTCGAACGGCCACACTGCTGCTGCGGGGCGACTTCAGCGGACTCTCCGCGGCCTACGAGAAGCTGTACGCCTGGATCAGCGACCAGGGCGAGCAGCCGACCGACATCGCCTGGGAGCAGTACCTCACCGAGCCGGAGCCCGGCGGGGACCCGGCATCGAACGAGACACTCATCGGGGTGCAGCTCGCGGGCGGTTGATCGCCGGTAAGCTGGAGCGACACCATCAGGCACCAGTGGGGTGCATCACTCCCCCACGATCACGCGGTGCCGCCCACATCGAACCCCGATGCCGCAGCTGCGCGCGGCGTCGAGAAGCGGAGCCCCACGCATGAGCGCGATTCCCGACAAGCCCGTACTCGAAGGCCTCGAGGCGAAGTGGGGGCCCGTGTGGGAGGAAGCGGGCACGTACGCCTTCCCGCGGGAGCGCGCGACGCGGGAGAACGTGTACAGCATCGATACGCCTCCCCCCACAGCGTCGGGTTCGCTCCACGTCGGGCACGTCTTCTCGTACACCCACACGGATACGATCGCCCGCTACCAGCGCATGCAGGGCAAGGCCGTGTTCTACCCGATGGGGTGGGACGACAACGGGCTCCCGACCGAGCGCCGCGTGCAGAACTACTACGGAGTGCGCTGCGACCCCGCGCTGCCGTACGTCGAGGGCTTCGTGCCCCCGCACGAGGGGGGAGACGGCAAGAGCATCAAGGCGGCGGATCAGCAGCCGATCTCGCGCCGCAACTTCATCGAGCTCTGCGAGCGCCTCACCGAGGAGGACGAGCAGCAGTTCGAGGCGCTCTGGCGCACCCTCGGCCTCTCGGTCGATTGGAAGCAGAGCTACCGCACCATCGGCGCCGATTCGCTGCGCGCGTCCCAGCTCGCCTTCCTCCGCAACGTGGAACGCGGTGAGGCCTACCAGGCGCAGGCGCCCACGCTGTGGGACGTGACCTTCCGCACCGCAGTCGCGCAGGCGGAGCTCGAAGATCGTGAGCAGCCGAGCGCTTACCACACGCTGGCGTTCCACAAGTCGGACGGGTCCGGCGATATTCTCATCGACACCACGCGCCCCGAGCTGCTCGCGGCATGCGTCGCCCTGGTCGCGCATCCGGACGACGAGCGCTTCCAGCCGCTCTTCGGCTCGACGGTGCGCACGCCGCTCTTCGACGTCGAGGTGCCGATCCTCGCCCACCACCTGGCGCAGAAGGACAAGGGCACGGGCATCGCCATGATCTGCACCTTCGGCGATGTCACCGACGTCGTCTGGTGGCGCGAGCTGAACCTTCCGAACCGCGCGATCCTCGGGTTCGACGGTCGCGTGATCTCCGAGGCTCCCGAGGCGATCTCGAGCGAGACCGGGCGCGCCGCGTACGCCGAGATCGCGGGCAAGACCGTGTTCAGCGCGAAGCAGATCGTCGTCGAGGCGCTGCGAGCGTCGGGCGAACTCGTCGGCGACGTGCGCAATCTCACCCACCCCGTGAAGTTCTTCGAGAAGGGCGACAAGCCGCTCGAGATCGTTTCGACGCGTCAGTGGTACGTGGTGAACGGTGCCCGAGACGAGGCACTTCGCGACCGCCTCCTCGCACATGGGCGCGAGCTCCAGTGGCATCCCGACTTCATGCGCGTTCGCTACGAGAACTGGGTCGAGGGGCTCTCGGGCGATTGGCTCATCTCCCGTCAGAGGTTCTTCGGGGTGCCGATTCCGGTGTGGTACCCCCTCGATGCCGACGGCAACCCGGTCTACGACCAGCCGATCCTGCCCAACGAGGATCAGCTGCCCGTCGACCCCTCGAGCGACGTGCCCGCCGGGTACACCGCCGAGCAGCGAGGCGTGGCCGGAGGATTCCAGGGCGAAGTCGATGTCATGGACACCTGGGCCACGTCGTCTCTCACCCCGCAGCTCGCGGGTGGATGGGAGCGCGACTCGGAGCTGTTCGACCTCGTGTACCCGTTCAGCCTGCGCCCGCAGGGGCAGGACATCATTCGCACGTGGCTGTTCTCGACGCTGCTGCGCTCCGAGCTCGAGGGCGGGCAGCTGCCGTGGCGGCACGCGGGCATCTCAGGGTGGATCCTGGACCCCGACCGGAAGAAGATGTCGAAGTCGAAGGGCAACGTCGTGACGCCCGCCGGCATGCTCGAACAGCACGGCTCAGACGCGGTTCGCTACTGGGCGGCCTCCGCGAAGCTCGGCACGGATGCCGCCTTCGACCCGCAGAACCCGACGCAGATCAAGATCGGCCGACGCCTGGCGATCAAGCTGCTCAATGCGGCGAAGTTCACGCTCGGCTTCGACGACTCCGGCGCGGGATCGGTGACGGAAGCGCTCGACCGCGCCGTGCTGGGCGGCCTGGCAGAGGTGATCGAGAATGCAACGCGCGCGTTCGAGAACTACGATCATGCCCGTGCGCTCGAGCTCACCGAATCGTATTTCTGGACGTTCTGCGACGACTACCTCGAGCTGGTGAAGGAGCGCGCGCACAACGGCAGCGGTCAAGCGCAGGCCTCCGCCGTGACAGCGCTTCGCGCATCGCTGTCGGTGTTCGTGCGACTCCTCGCTCCGTTCCTGCCGTACGCGACGGAGGAGGTGTGGTCGTGGTTCGGAGAAGGATCGGTCCACCAGGCGGCCTGGCCCGTCGCGTCCGAGGCGTCCTCCCTCGCGGGCGAGGACGCGGATGCCGCTCTGCTGGGCCTCGTGGGTGAGGCGCTCGTCGGGATTCGCGGTGCGAAGACCGCTGCGAAGGCGTCGCAGAAGACCCCGGTCTCTCTCGCCGTGGTGCAGTCGCGCCCCTCCGATCTCGCGCGGCTGGAATCGGCTTCCGCTGATCTCGCTGCGGTCGGGAAGATCGCCGAGCTGCGCATCGAAGCCGGCGCGGAAGATGCGACCGGCGTTTCCGTGATCGACATCCAGCTCGCCCCCGTGGAGGCGTGAGCATGCGTCTCGGGGCTCGATGGCAGACGGGGGCTCCCCCGCATCGCAGCGTGCCCGAGGAGCTGCACGCCGCTATCGCCGAACAGGAGGCGCTCCACCCGGCTGCGCAGTCGTGGACGCTCACGTGGTTGGAGGGCAGGCCCCGCTGCGTACTCGACGACGTCGCGTTCGTCGCGCTGGACGTCGTCGGTCGCGTGCGCACCGGCCCGGTGCGCCATGACGAGGAGGTCGCGGACGCGGCGAGGGGCCGTGACGCAGTCGGCGGCGATGCACCCGCAGCTGACGATGACGATGACGAATGGTTGAGTTGAGGCATCCCATGGTTCGCAGAAGCACCCGTACCCCCGCGCAGCTCGTTATGGGGGTGACCACCGCTGCGGCGCTGCTCGTCGGGCTCAGCGCGTGCGCTCCCGAGCCCTCTGACGGGGGGAACTCCGATTCGGCGTCCTCCGCCTCTGCCGATGCCGACGCGGGTGCCGCGGGGAGCGAAGCTTCGAGCACGGCCGACGGTGAGAAGAAGGCCAGCGGCGACGCATCGGGTGACAGCGACGGTGGTTGGCCCCAGCAGGGCGATCCGCAGGAGAATTCGAAGTCGACCTCGCTCCCCGCGTCATTTCCCAGCGACAGTTTCGCGGTGCCCGACGGCGCCGTGATCGATGACGCCGGCGAACGCTCCGCCGGCGAATGGTATCTCGTGCTGAACGCGAAGGATCAGGCGGATGCCGATGCCTCGTGGCAGGCGATCGTCGACGCGAGCGGATTCACTGAGTCCGACCGGTCCGAGACCGAGAACGGTGATGTTTCGGCTACGCTGACGAATGCCGGTGTGAGCGTCTTCGCCCTCCAGATTCCGCAGGAGGACGGCTCGGTACTCGTGAGCTTCGACATCACTGCCACGGGTGGTTGAGCGTGCGCATCGCGCTGATCCGGCACGGGCAGACCGATTGGAATCTCACCGGTCGCATGCAGGGCCGCACCGATGTTCCGCTGAACGAGACCGGACGGGAGCAAGCGCGTCGGCTCGCCGAGCAGCTCGCTCGCGAGGGCAGATGGGACGCGGTCGTGACCAGTCCGCTGCAGCGTGCGCTCGAGACTGCCGAGATTCTCGCCGATCTGCTCTCGCTCGCGGCGATCGTCTGCGATGATCTCGTCGAACGCTCATTCGGCGATGCCGAGGGATTGTCGCACAGCGACGCCCTCGAGCAGTGGCCATCGCGGATCTATCCGAGCATGGAGGGTCACGTCGAAGTCGCCGAGCGCGGTGTAACCGCCCTGGATCGCATCGCCGACCGCTTCCCCGGAGGGCGCGTTATCGCGGTCACCCACGGATCCTTCATCCGGCATGTCCTGGCCGACATCTCGGCGCTGCCGTCGGATGAAATGCCTCGGGCGGAGAACATCGCGATCTCCGAGATCGAACGCGACGAGTCAGGCCGCTGGCGCGTGGAATCGATCTCAGGGCGCGCGTTCGCATCCGACGGCGAGCCCGCTCCCGAATAGGCGCAACGAGGGCGCACGGCGACTGATCGCTAGGCGCTCTCGCGGCGCCCGCGCGCCTGCAGCACCCGAGGAGCTGCATCGCCGTTCACCGATTCGCGGGTCACGATCACTTTCGTGATGTCCCCGTCTGACGGCACCTCGAACATGACCGGACCGAGGATCCCTTCGAGAATTGCGCGAAGTCCGCGCGCGCCGGTCTTGCGCTCGACCGCGAGTTCCGCGATGGCTTCGAGCGCGGCGTCCTCGAACTCGAGACTCACGCCGTCGAGCTCGAACATGCGCTGGTACTGCTTGACCAGCGCGTTCTTCGGTTCGGTCAGAATGCGGGTCAGCGCCTCGACGTCGAGCGGATCCACCGTCGCGACGATCGGCAGACGCCCGATGAACTCCGGGATCAAACCGAACTTGTGCAGGTCTTCGGGCTGCACCTGGGCGAAGAGCTGGTCGTCGTTCCGCTGGCTCGAGACCGGCGCCCCGAATCCGATTCCGCCCTTCCCCAACCGAGATCCGACGATCTCCTCGAGCCCGGCGAACGCCCCGGCGACGATGAAGAGCACGTTCGTGGTGTCGAGCTGGATGAATTCCTGGTTCGGGTGCTTTCGCCCTCCTTGAGGCGGAATCGACGCGACCGTGCCCTCGAGAATCTTGAGGAGCGCCTGCTGCACGCCTTCGCCGGATACGTCACGAGTGATCGACGGATTCTCGGCCTTCCGGGAGATCTTATCGATCTCGTCGATGTAGATGATGCCGGTCTCGGCGCGGGCGACGTCGAAGTCTGCCGCCTGCAGCAGCTTCAGCAGAATGTTCTCGACATCTTCACCGACGTACCCCGCCTCGGTGAGCGCCGTCGCATCCGCCACCGCGAAAGGCACCCCGAGCTGACGCGCGAGAGACTGAGCGAGATACGTCTTACCGCATCCGGTCGGCCCGATGAGCAGGATGTTCGACTTCGCGATCTCCACCTGCTCCGACGCGACGTCGGCGCTCGCGAGCGACGAGAGCGCACGTACCCGCTTGTAATGGTTGTAGACGGCCACCGCGAGCGACTGCTTCGCCCGATCCTGCCCGATGACGTACTGGTTCAGGAAGTCCGCGATCTCGCGGGGCTTGTGCAGCGTGAAGTCCGAGCTCTCCCCCGTCTGATGCTCCGCCAAACGCTCTTCGATGATCTCGTTGCAGAGCGCGACGCACTCGTCGCAGATGTAGATCTGCGGGCCGGCGATGAGCTGCTGCACCTGCTTCTGCGACTTCCCGCAGAAGGAGCACTTGAGCAGCTCGCTGCTTTCGCCGATCTTCGCCATGCGGAGCTCCTTCACCTAACTCGGTCTGATCCGGTGTCTTCGAGACTAGCGGGAGCCTCAGACATTGACGGGCGGCGCGCCGGGGCCTCGAGGTCGCCCCCGAGGCCCCGGATCGACTACTTCGCGATGACCGGCTGAGGGTTCTTGCGACTCGTCAGCACCTGGTCGACGAGCCCGTATTCGAACGCCTCCTGCGCGCTGAGAATCTTATCGCGATCGATGTCGCGATTCACCTCTTCGATGCTCCGCTTGGAGTGCTTCGAGAGGGTCTCCTCGAGCCATTCGCGCATCCGAAGGATCTCGCGGGCCTGGATCTCGATGTCGGATGCCTGGCCGTGACCGCCCTGACCGCTCGAGGGCTGGTGGATCAGCACGCGGGCGTTGGGGAGCGCGAGCCGCTTGCCGGGGGTGCCTCCCGCGAGCAGAACGGCGGCCGCGGACGCCGCCTGGCCGAGGCAGACCGTCTGCACGTGCGGGCGGATGTACTGCATCGTGTCGTAGATCGCCGTCATCGCGGTGAACGAGCCGCCGGGCGAGTTGATGTACATCGTGATGTCGCGTTCGGGATCCTGGCTCTCGAGCACGAGAAGCTGGGCCATGACATCATCGGCGGATGCATCGTCGACCTGGACGCCGAGGAAGATGATGCGATCCTCGAAGAGCTTCGCATAGGGATCCTGGCGCTTGTAGCCGTAGGCGGTGCGCTCCTCGAACGAGGGCAGCACGTAGCGGGAGTCGGGCATCTGCAGGCTCGATCCGCCGGACTGTGGCATGTAGGGAGTATTCATCGAATCAGTTGCTTCCTGTCCGTCGCGTTAGTTGCTGGTGCCGCCGCCGCCGACGACATCGGCAGCCGAATCGCGGATGAAGTCGATGAAGCCGTACTCGAGCGCCTCATCTGCGGTGAACCAGCGATCGCGGTCACCGTCCTCGTTGATCTGCTCCACCGATTTGCCCGTCTGCGCCGCGGTGATCTCCGCGAGGCGGTTCTTCATCGACGTGATCAGCTGCGCCTGAGTCTGGATATCGCTGGCGGTACCGCCGAAGCCGCCATGAGGCTGGTGCAGCAGCACCCGGGCGTTGGGCGTGATGTACCGCTTGCCCTTGGTGCCCGCGGTCAGGAGGAACTGGCCCATCGAAGCCGCCATGCCGATGCCGACCGTGACGATGTCATTCGGCACGAAGGACATCGTGTCGTAGATCGCCATGCCCGCGGTGATCGATCCACCGGGCGAATTGATGTAGAGATAGATGTCCGCTTCCGGATCCTCTGCGGCGAGCAGCAGGATCTTGGCGCAGATCTCATTCGCGTTGTCGTCACGGACCTCGGAACCGAGCCAGATGATACGGTCCTTCAGCAGTCGTTCGAACACGCTGTTCGGTGGCGTCTGTTCAGCCATGCGGCGCTCCATTCGTTGTTGCTTGGTTCGAGCGTACCGAGTCGCTGCCGCTGCAGGAGCCGTGTTCGCCGTGGGCGCATGGCCCCGCGCATGCGACGATCCCCCGCCTCGGCGACCGAGACGGGGGATCGTGGAGCAGAGCGCGGAGCTTACTCGCCGGCGGCTTCGGCCTCAGCAGCGGCCTTCTTCGCAGCACGGGTCGCGGCTGCCTTCTTGGCAGCGGCGGAGCGCGCCGCCTTCTTCGCGTCCTCCTCCTCGGTGGCACCGGCCTCGCTCGATGCGGCGGTCGCCTTCTTCGCGGGTGCCTTCTTCGCGGGTGCCTGCGTCTCGGCCTCAGGCGCTTCATCGGCGACCGGGGCCTCGTCGGCGCCCTCGGCATCGGCGTCATCATCGGAATCCACCGCGGTGAACTCGCTCAGGTCGACCGGGTTGCCGTTCTGGTCGACGACTTCTGCCTGGGAGAGGGCGACAGCGAGGGCCTTGTTGCGGGTGACCTCGCCGAGGATGATGCCCATCTGGTTGCCCTGACTGATCGCCTGCAGAAACTGGGTCGGCTCCATGCCGTACTGCTGCGCCGACTGGAAGATGTACTGCGAGAGTTCGTTCTGCGTCGGAGTCACGCCCTCGGCCTCGACGATCGCGTCGAGCAGGAGCTGGAGCTGAATCTGCTCCTCCGAGGACTTGCGCACCTCGGCGCGGTGCTCGTCGTCTTCGAGGCGGCCTTCGCTCTCGAGGTGACGGTGCACCTCTTCCTCGACGAGCTCCTCGGAGACGGGGATGCCGGCCTGCTCGATGAGCGTGGCGGTGAACAGGTCGCGAGCCTGCTGGCCCTGGGCGAAGACGGAGGCCTTCGCGGCCTGATCCTTCAGGCTCTCGCGCAGCTCGGCGATCGTGTCGAATTCGCTCGCGAGCTGAGCGAACTCATCGTCCGCCTCGGGAAGCTCGCGCTCCTTCACCGCGGTCAGCGTCAGCTCGACCTCGGCGTCCTGGCCCTCGTACTCGCCGCCCAGCAGCTGCGAGGTGAAGTTCGTCGTCTCACCCGCGGTGAGCGTCTCGACGGCCTCATCGGTGCCGGCGAGCAGATTGCCCGCGCCGACCTCGTAGGAAACGCCGCTCGCCTGATCGACCTCCTTGCCGTCGATCGTCGCAGTGAGGTCGAGCTCGACGAAGTCTCCCGCCTTCGCGGGCCGATCCACGGTGACGAGCGTGCCGAAGCGCTCGCGGAGCTTGGTGAGCTCCGCCTCGACGGCGTCCTCGTCGACGTCGACGTTGTCGACGGTCAGCTTGAGGCCCGCGTACTTCGGCAGCGTGAAGTCGGGGCGCACCTCGACCTCGAACGTGAGCACCAGGGTGCTCTCCGCGTTCTTCGCCTCCGGCCACTGTTCGACATCAGCGGTGGGGCGACCCATGGGGCGCTCATCCGCCTCGGCGAGAGCAGCCTGGTAGAAGTCGTCCAGGGAGCTGTTGACGGCCTCCTGGATCACGGCCTCGCGACCGACGCGCTGATCGATGATCGGCGCCGGGACCTTGCCCTTGCGGAAGCCGGGCACCGACACCTGCTCGGAGATGGTCTTGTACGCCTGCTTGAGGTAGGGCTCCAGCTCGTCGAGCGTAACTTCCACGCTCAGCTTGGCGCGGGTCGGAGTGAGCTTCTCAGCTGTCGTCTTCGGCAATTTGGCCTCTCATCATCAGAATGTCGTTCGGATGCCGGTTTCGGGCCGGCGGACCCTGGTCGGGGCGACAGGATTCGAACCTGCGACCTCCCGCTCCCAAAGCGGGCGCTCTAGCCAAGCTGAGCTACGCCCCGGAAGACCCGGGAGTTCCGTCGTGATGGCGCGAGAACGCGCACAACCCGAGCAAGTCTAGCCGATGCGCGGGCCGCTGCGTTGCAGCCGCCGGGAGAAGTGCCGGAATCGGCGCCGCGCATGCACGGGAACGCCGCATATGCAGAAGGCCCCGCCGAAGCGGGGCCCGTATCCGGAGGGGATGACGGGAATCGAACCCGCGTAATCAGTTTGGAAGACTGAGGCTCTACCATTGAGCTACATCCCCGTGCTGCATGCAGCGCGTGGTGCCGAAGCACCTCACCGATCATACTGCAAGGCGGTGACCGATACGAACTCGGCGTCAATCGTCGCGTGTCGCGGCTCGGTGATTGCTCGTGGTCTCGAGGTAGCGAGCGGAGTTCAGGCGCACGGCTTCGCGATCCTCATCGTTCAGTTCTCGCACCACACGAGCGGGTACGCCGACGACGAGAGAGTGCGGGGGCACCACCATCCGCTGGGGCACGACCGCGCCGGCGACGAGGCTCCCGGCGCCGACGACAGCCCCGGTGAGCACGGTGGCGTGCATGCCGATCAGGCAGCCGTTCTCGATCGTCGCGCCATGGATCATCGCGAGGTGCCCGATCGATACGTCATCGCCGATCACCGCGGCATCGCCCCGCTGCGTATGCACGACCGCACCGTCCTGAATGTTGCTGCGCTCCCCCACGCGCACCGCGTCGGAATCGCCCCGCAGCACCGCGTTGTACCAGACGCTCGAGTGCGCGCCGATGCGCACATCGCCGACCACGACGGCGCCCGGAGCGATCCACGCGTGCTCATCGATGTGCGGGGTTCCGTACGGCGGCACGCCGATGACGCGCGCACCTTCGAAGTGCGGTGATCCGTTCGATGTCATGACGCCTCCTGCTCGCGGCGGGTGAAAACGAAACAGCCCTTACCGCAAGGGTAAGGGCTGTGATCGCTCCCCCGGCTGGGCTCGAACCAGCGACATCCTGATTAACAGTCAAGCGCTCTGCCAACTGAGCTACAGGGGATCATTGCGACTGCAACCAGACTAGGTTAGCAAGCACGCGAGCGCGTGTGCAAATCGACCCGGTCCGGGCGATTCGTCACGCGGAACGGCCGCTATTCCTCTGCGATTTCGTCGTACGCCGTCGCTCGCAGTGCCTGCGCAAGCCGCTGCACGTATCCGTGATCCGCATTGCGGAAGATCTCGTTGATGTCTCCGCGACCGACGAGACGCCCCTGCTGCATGACGAGCACCTCCTGCACGAGTGCCTCGAGCATGCCGATGTCATGGCTGATGAGCAGCATCGTCGCTCCGCTGCGTTCGCGGTACCACCGCAGCAGTTCCACGATCTTGGGGCGATTGTTCGCGTCCACGCCGAGTGTGGGCTCGTCGGCGATCAGGAGTCGAGGGTCCAGCATCAAGGAACGCATGACGGCGACCCGCTGACGCTGCCCCTTCGAGAGCTCGTACGGGTACTCCTGCAGCTTCGCGAGCGGGAGCGCCACGATGTCCATCATCTCCGCGATGCGTTCGCCGAGCTCATCGCGATCGAAGTGCTTGCTCCGTTCGACGATCGGCTCGAAGAGGATGTCGCCGACGTTGAGCTCCGGCGTCAGGGTGGCTCCCGCGTCCTGCGCGAGGTGTCCGACGTATGCCGTCAATCGGGCGCGGCTCCGACGCCACAGGCGCTTCATGGGCACCTCCATCACCGTGGCTTCGCCTCCGGTGAGCCGGATCCGGCTGGACTTCTCGTTCGCATCGGGGCCGCGCCCGGCGAGGAACTTCGCAAGGGTCGATTTGCCCGAACCGCTCTCGCCGAGGAGCGCGAAGACGTCTCCGCGAGCGACGTCGAAGGAGAGCCCTTCCACCGCCTCGAACTCCCTGCCTCCCGCGTGCGCCGGATACGAGAGCGAGAGGTCGGAGACGCGGATCATGGGATCGGCGTCGATGACGGGGTGGGGCATCCTGAAAACTCCTCGGTGGCTCGTGGTGCGCTCCGGCTGACCAGCAGCCTAGGGCATCGGAGTGCTCACGCAGGCAGCACGCACCGCACGGCGCTCATTCCGCGCGCAGACTGCGACGAGCCGATTCGAGAGCGACGAGCTGCTGCTGGATCTGGCGCGCGCGCGGATCCCCGGAGTCGCCGATGCGCTGATGCCTGGCGAGGAGCTCGCGCTTGAGCTCCACGAGGTCGCGATCGAGCAGCGATACGACGACGTCCCGCGAGTACGCGGCGAGCTGACCGGCATTGCGCTGGGGCATCGGCGCCATGCCGAGCTCCCGGATGAGGCCGTGGTGCGTCTCCGGCGCTCCGCCCAGGACCGTGTCCCACCACTCTGGGGTGCCGAGCGCGGGCAACGCGCCCCCGATCGCATCGCGCACGACGCGCAGATCGCGGTCCATCACCTGCGCGGTGACCGCCTGCTGCAGCAGCTCGAGGCCGATGGATTCACCCTGCTGCAGCATGGCCATGAGCGCGTCCCTCTCGAGCCAGGTCGTCGGGGTATTCCGAAGCGAGGACAGGCCGATGCGGCGCGCCGGAGGAGAAGCCGGACCCGCTTCCCGGACGTAGCGCCCCGCCTCAACCGAGGCCGCCGCGTTCGGATCAACGCTCTGATGCGAGCGTGACCGGGTTCCGCGATCATCGCCTCGGGGAGCCCGCTCGGCGCCTCGCACGGCGTGCTGGACTTCCGCCAGTTCGGATCCGAGCATGCGGGCGAGCTCCCTCGTGTACCCGGGCCGGAGTGAGGGGTCCTTGATCTGGGCGATGATCGGCGCTGCTTCGCGCAACGCCGCAACACGCCCTTCCACGCTGTTCAAGTCGAATCGTGCAATCGCCTGGCGGAGTGCGAACTCGAAGAGCGGCACCTTGCGCGTGAAGAGTTCGCGAACGGCCTCGTCCCCGCGGTGCTGCCGCAGGTCCGAGGGATCGAGGCCCTCGGGGGCGACCGCCACGTACGTCTGCGCCGTGAAGCGCTTCTCCTCGCTGAACGCGCGCAATGCCGCCTTCTGCCCCGCCTCGTCCGGATCGAACGTGAACACGACTTCCGCAGCCGCGTCATCGCCCATGATGCGCCGCAGCACGGCGATGTGATCTTTGCCGAAGGCGGTGCCGCACGTCGCGACGGCTGCTTCGACACCGGCGAGGTGACAGGCCATCACGTCGGTGTACCCCTCCACGACGACCGCCCGCTTGCCCCGGGAGATCGCTCGTTTCGCGAGATCCAGCCCGTACAGCACCTGCGATTTGTGATACACCGGCGATTCCGGCGTATTCAAATACTTCGGACCGTTGTCGTCGTCATAGAGCTTTCGCGCGCCAAATCCGAGCGTCTGGCCGCTCGTGTCGCGGATCGGCCACACGATGCGGCCCCGGAAGCGATCATACGCTCCGCGCTGTCCCTCGGAAGCAAGACCCGACTGCACCAATTCCTGCGGTGTATACCCGAGCCCGCGCAGGTGACCGGTCATCCCGTCCCAGCCGCGCGGCGCATACCCCACACCGAACCGCTCGCACGCGGCCCCGTCGAAGCCGCGCTGCGTGAGGAACTTGCGGGCCGCTTCAGCTTCGCCGGATGCGAGCTGCGCGATGAAGAACTCGGCGGCCGCAGTGTTCGCCGCCAGCAGCCGCGCGCGATTGGGGCCGTCCTCTCGTGCGAAGCTCCCCTCCTCGTAGGTGAGTCCGTAGTGGATGCGTGCAGCGAGACGCTCCACCGACTCGGCGAAGGTGAGGTGATCCATGCGCTGCAGAAAAGTGAAGGCATCGCCCGACTCCCCGCACCCGAAGCAGTGGTAGTACCCGAGCGCCGGCCGGACATGGAAACTCGGGCTGCGCTCGTCATGGAACGGGCACAGGCCCTTCATCGAATCGATTCCGGCGTTCTTGAGTGTGACGTAATCGCCGACGAGGTCGGCGAGATTCGTGCGACGCTTCACTTCCTCGATATCGCTCGCACGAATCCGACCTGCCATAGCTGCACAGTCTACTGCCGAACCGCCTCAACCAGGCGACGCGGTAGCGCCGCTGCCGCTGGTGCGAAACGCGATGCGTTTCGCCTCAACCAGGCGACGCGGTAGCGCCGCTGCCGCTGGTGCGAAACGCGATGCGTTTCACCTCAACCAGGCGACGCGGTAGCGCCGCTGCCGCTGGTGCGAAACGCGATGCGTTTCACCTAAACCAGCGGCACATCACACAGCCGCTTGTGCCAGGAGATCGCCGACTGGTCGGTCAGCGAGGCCACCTGGTCGACGACCGCGCGTCGGCGACCGGCGTCGTTCGCAGCGTCGCGGAAGTCGGCTGCGAACGCGGGCTCGAGTTCGCGCTCGCCGCCTTCCCAGAGCACCTCGAGGAGTTCAGTGAGCAGCTCCCGCTGCCGACGATACGTCGGTTGCCGTCGCCCGCTCGCCATGACGAATGCCGCGACGATCCCCTTCAGCACCGCGATCTCCGCGCGGATCTCGCGCGGCACGATGATCGAGGCGCCGTAGCGCGCGAGCGGCGCACCATCGGCGGCTTCGAGCGTGGCGCCGATCGATGCACGGGCGAAACGACCGATCATCTCGCTCGTGAAATTCTTGAGCTGCGCCTGGTGCGCGCGGCTCTCGTCCCAGCGCGTCATCCACGTGTCCGACTCGGCGATGCGGTCGTAAGCGGCTCCGAGCTCGTCGCTCGAGAATGATCCACCGGCCCACTCCGACACCGCTCGAATCAGGGCGTCGTGGCCCGAACGCGCCGTCAGGATCTCAGGGTCGATGAATCCGCTGACCACGGCGTCCTCGAAGTCGTGCACCGAGTACGCGATGTCGTCGGAGAGGTCCATGACCTGCGCCTCCGCGCACTTCTGCCGCTCCGGAGCGCCTGCGCGCAACCACTCGAACACCGGGGCATCATCCGCGAAGTACCCGAACTTCATGCTTCCGGGCTCGGCCTCGGAACGGTTCCAGGGATACTTGCAGCTCGCGTCGAGCGTCGCACGAGTGAGGTTCAAGCCGACACTCGCGCCCTCATCGGTGAAGCGCTTGGGCTCGAGGCGTGCGAGCACCCGGAGCGTCTGCGCGTTCCCCTCGAACCCGCCCGCGTCCGCCGCCCACTCATTGAGCGCCTTCTCGCCGTTGTGGCCGAACGGCGGATGTCCGAGATCGTGGGCCAGGCACGCCGTATCCACGACGTCCTGGGCGAGGTGCAGCGAGACCGCGAGTTCGCGACCGATCTGGGCTACTTCGAGCGAGTGCGTCAGGCGGTTCCGCGCGAAATCGATCCCAGCCGTCGGACTGAGCACCTGGGTCTTCGCCGCGAGGCGCCTCCAGCCGCTCGAGTGCAGCACCCGTGCGCGGTCGCGGGCGAAATCGCTGCGCGACCCCGAATGCGATTCGGGTACGAAGCGCTCGGCGTCGTCGGCACCGTATCCCGCGGGGAGCCCGGACTCACCCACCCGAATCGTCTCGCTCGGCCTCCGCCAGGTCGGCGTAGTCGATGCTGTCGCTCGTTCGGCTCTCGAGCCAGCGATCCGGGAGTACGACGCGCTTCGGGCTTCCGGCGCGTCCGCGCTGGCCCTCGGCGCCCTCGCCCGGATACGGCAGCGATGCATCCATGGTCGCGAAGATCTCGTCCATCTGCTCGAGCGACTCCACGGCGGCCAGAGCGCGGCGCGTGTCGCCGCCGACCCCGTAGCCCTTGAAGTACCAGGCGACGTGCTTCCGGATGTCGCGGCAGGCGTGCGCCTCGTCTTTGTCGTAGAACTCGACCAGCAGCTCCGTGTGGCGGCGCATCGCCTCCATCACGAAGCCCAGCGACGGCTTCGCGATAGCGGCTGCGGCCTCGTCGGAGCTGATCTCCCCGGCCTCCGCTCGGAAGGCCGCCGCGAGATCGCCGAAGAGCCACGGGCGCCCGAGGCATCCGCGCCCGACGACGACCCCGTCGCATCCCGTCTCGCGCACCATTCGAAGCGCGTCCTCGGCCGCCCAGATGTCCCCGTTGCCGAGCACCGGAACGCTGGTGATGGTCTCCTTGAGCGTCGCGATGGAACTCCAGTCGGCCTGGCCGGAGTAGAACTGGTTCGCGGTGCGTCCGTGCAGCGCGATCGCCGCCACTCCGGCTGCCTCCGCGGCACGCGCCGCGTCGAGATACGTCAGGTGATCCTCATCGATGCCCTTGCGCATCTTCACGGTCAGCGGAATATCGCCGGCCGCGCGCACCGCGCCCTCGACGATCGCGCGGAAGAGATCACTCTTCCACGGCAGCGCCGAGCCGCCGCCCTTGCGGGTGACCTTCGGCACAGGGCAGCCGAAGTTCAAGTCGATGTGATCGGCGAGATCCTGATCCACCAGGAACCGCACGGCCTCGGACACGGTCTTCGGATCGACGCCGTAGAGCTGGATGGAGCGGGGAGTCTCGCTCTCGTGGTGTTTGATGAGACGCAGCGATGCCGGGGTGCGCTCGACGAGCGCCCGACTGGTGATCATCTCGCTCACGTACAGCCCGGCACCGTACTCGCGGCAGAGACGCCGGAACGCGGTATTGGTGATGCCGGCCATGGGAGCGAGCACGACGGGCACATCGAGTGCGAGCGGCCCGATGCGGAGGCGCGTGTCGTCGAGAGTCTGGGAAGTCATATCGCGACCATTCTCGCAGATCAGGATCCGGTCGGCTGATCGACCGCACCGCCGAAGCGTCGATCCCGGTCGTGGTAGATGCCGATCGCCTCCCACAGCTGCTGCCTGCCGAAGTCGGGCCAGAGTGTATCGAGGAACACCATCTCGGCGTACGCCGACTGCCAGAGCATGAAGTTGCTCGTGCGCTGCTCGCCGGAACTGCGCAGGAAGAGGTCGACGTTCGGCAGTTCCGGGACGTACAGGTGGCGCTCGATCGTCCGCTCGGTGATGCCGTTCGGCGACAGGCGCCCCGCTCGCACCTCGGCTGCGATCGCCCGCACCGCGTCAGTGACCTCGTTGCGTCCGCCGTAATTCACGCACATCGTCAGCGTGAGCCCGGTGTTCGCGGCGGTCGCCCGCTCGGAGGCCTGCAGCTCGTTGATGACGGAGCCCCACAGCTTCGGGCGCCGCCCTGCCCAGCGCATGCGCACATTCCAGGCGTCGAGCTGCGCGCGGCGTCGCCGCAGCACATCGCGGTTGAAGCCCATGAGGAACCGCACCTCGTCGGGAGAACGCCGCCAGTTCTCGGTCGAGAAGGCGTAGACGCTGAGATGCGACACTCCGGCCTGGATGGCCCCTGCGACGACGTCGAGCAGTGCCTGCTCCCCCATGCGGTGGCCCTCCACCCGCGGAAGACCTCTGCGATTCGCCCAGCGGCCGTTGCCGTCCATCACGATGGCGACGTGCCGGGGCGGCTGACCCGGGAAGCTCGGGGGCTGCTCTCCGGTCCAATCGACCGGCACGAGCGAGGACGGGGCGCGATGCATGCCTGCCAGTGTAGAGGCGGCCGGGGTGCGCGGGCTTCAGCGGCGCGGCGCACTGAACGAGCGCAAGCCGCGCTCGAGGTGCCACTGCGTGTAGGCGGCGGCGATCCCCGCGGCTTGACCGCGTTCGCGCTCGGATGCGTCGAGCGCCGCGTCCCAATCTCCCGAGAGCAGCGCGCCGAGCAGCTGGATGCTGCCCGGATCGAGGCGAGGCGAACCGGGCGTGCGGCAGTCCTCGCACACGACTCCCCCGAGCTGGACCACCACTGCGGTGTGCGGTCCGGGTGCACCGCATCGCACGCAGTCGACGAAGCCGGGAGTCCAACCCGCGATCGAGAGCGCCCGCAGCAGATAGCCGTCGCGCACGAGCTCAGGCGGAATGCGAGACGCCGCGAGCGTGCGCAGGGCGCCGACGAGCAACTCGTACAACTGCCGCGACGGGTCGCCCTCGGCGAGCCGCTCCGCTGTCTCCACGATCACGCTGCCCGCCCGGTAGCGGTCGTAGTCGGCGCTGATCGCGGGGCCGTAGCCGCCCAGCGTCACCGCCTGCGTGATGGTGTCGAGCGAGCGCCCCTCGAAGCACTGCACGTCTGCGACCATGAACGGCTCGAGCCGAGCTCCGAACTTCGACGACGTGCGACGCACGCCCTTCGCGACCCCGCGCAGCAGTCCGCGATCGCGCGAGAGCATCGTCACGATGCGATCGGCCTCGCCCAGCTTGTGGGTGCGGAGCACGACGCCTTGTTCACGGTACAGGGGCACGGTTCCAGTATCCTCCACGCGGGCCAGTGCACTGCCAGCATTCCGCCCGCGGCGCAACGCCCCCGGCGGGGCTCGGGTCGATGCGGGCGGGTGCGCGACAATGGACCCGTGCTCGACGAGACCTTCCGCATTCCGCTGTACGCCGATCTCGCAGCGGTCGGCGTGGGCAGCCTGCAGGGCGCCCTGTTCGCCGCCGGCTTCAAGCGTCTCGATCTGCTGGGCGTCGCGATCATCGGCATCTTCTCCGGCGTCGGCGGCGGCTTTCTCCGCGACGTCTTCCTGGGGACGACCCCCGCGGCGTTCGCCGACAACTGGTATCTGATCGTCGCGACCGCGGCCGCATTCATCGGCATGCTGCTGCAGCGGCTCCTCGAGAAGGTCGACCCCGTCATCACCGTGCTCGATGCGATCAGCATCGGCATGTTCGGCGCCATCGGCGCGACGAAGGCGCTCGCGCTCGGCATGCCGGTCGTCCCCGCGCTCTTCATCGGCACCGTATCCGCCGTGGGGGGCGGCGTGCTCCGCGACCTGATGCTCAACATTCCCATCGCGCTCATGCACGTCGGGTCGCTGTACGCGGTCGCGAGTCTCGTCGGCGTGACGGTGCTCCTCGGTCTGCTCGCCCTCGGTGTCGCGGTCATCCCCGCGAGCATCGTCTGCGTGGTGGTGACCGCGCTGGTGCGCCTCCTGGCCGTGCGTTTCGGATGGAGCCTCCCCGAGCAGCGTGCGCTGAGCCGCATTCGCCTGCGTCGACAGCGTCAGGTGGAGCAGGCGATCGCAGAGGCGCTGCATACTGGAGCGATCACGCTGCCCACCACCATTCCGGGGGCCGAGGAGAGTGCTGGGCCCGGAGGCCCGGTCGATGCGAAGGATCGCGATTCAGATCCCGAGCCCCCGCTCGACGGCCGTTGAGCGCCGCCGAATGCCGCGCTCCGTTCAGGGGGCCCTGCGTCAGGCTCGCGGCCCGCTCCGGCGCCGACCGGATCGCGCCTCGGCCTCCCGCCAGGCCCGCTGCGCAGGGGTTTCGCTCGCCGGTGCCGGCCCCCTCGACGAACGGTCGGCTGATCCTCCGCGCGACAGGTGCCACGCGTGCGTGATCGCCAGGGCGAGCGCGTCCGCCGCGTCAGCGGGCTTCGGGGGCGCGGCGAGCCGCAGAAGCCTCGTGACCATCGTCGTCACCTGCGTCTTGTCGGCGCTGCCGTAGCCGGTGACCTGGGCCTTGACCTCATTGGGGGTGTACAGCGCGACCGGTATCCCCCGTCGCTCGGCGAGGAACATCACGACGCCGCTGATCTGGGCGACGCCCATGACGCTCGGGAGATTCTGTTGCGCGAACACGCGTTCGAGAGCGATCGCCGCCGGCTTCTCGCCGTCGAGCAGGCGCTCGATCGCCGATCCGAGCTGATGCAGACGCGCTGGCAGCTCCGCTGACGCAGGAGACCCCAGCACCTCGACGTGCTCGAACGTGACCCGGCGACCCGCCCCGGCCGTCACCACGCCGATGCCGCAGCGGGTGAGGCCGGGGTCGATGCCGATGATGCGGGTCATCGTCGCGAGCGCAGACCGAGCCGCGGAGGGCGGCTCACTCGTCGTCGGCGAGTTCGGCCTGCACCTCGGCGGTGAGGTCGAAGTTCGTGAACACGTTCTGCACGTCGTCGCTGTCCTCGAGCGCGTCGATCAGGCGGAACACCTTCCGGGCCGTCTCCGCATCGATCTCGACCTTGAGGTTCGGCACGAACTCGGCATCGGCCGAGTCGTAGTCGATCCCGGCATCGACGAGCGCGGTGCGGGCTGCGACCAGCTCCGAAGCCTCGGTGATGACCTCGAAGGTCTCGCCGTTCGGCGCCGGCGTCACCTCTTCCGCCCCCGCTTCGAGCACGGCGGCGAGCACGTCGTCCTCAGTCGTCCCCTCTGCAGGAACGGTGATGACGCCCTTGCGCTCGAAGTTGTACGCCACGCTCCCCGGATCGGCGAGCGTGCCGCCGTTGCGGCTGAGCGCCGTGCGCACCTCGGCCGCGGCGCGGTTCTTGTTGTCGGTCAGGCACTCGATCATGAGTGCGACGCCGTTCGGTCCGTAGCCTTCGTACATGATCGTCATGTACTCGACCGCATCGCCGTCGAGACCCGCGCCTCGCTTGATGGCGCGATCGATGTTGTCGCCGGGAACCGAGTTCTTCTTCGCCTTCTGCACGGCGTCGACGAGGGTCGGGTTGCCGGCGAGGTCCGCACCGCCGATACGCGCTGCGACCTCGATGTTCTTGATGTACTTGGCGAACGCCTTCGCACGGCGCGAATCGATGATCGCCTTCTTGTGCTTGGTCGTCGCCCACTTGGAGTGTCCTGACACGGGAGCTCCTCTTGATCGTTACGGGAAAGGGTGGTCTGTGAATCAGTCTAGGATCGCAGCGGCCCCGCGTCGGAAGGAGCGGGCCACGCCTCCGCGAACAGATCTCGCACTTCGCCGAGCAGCTGAGGCATCGCCTTCGTCTTCGCGATGATCGGGAAGAAGTTCGCATCCGAGGCCCATCTCGGCACCACGTGCTGGTGCAGGTGCGCGGCGATTCCCGCACCCGCGATCTCGCCCTGGTTCATGCCGATGTTGAATCCGTCGCACGTGAGGGTCGCCCGCGCGACGCGCATCGCCGTCTGCGTGAGGGACGCGATCTCCGCGGTTTCAGCCTCGTCCGCCTCGTCGTAGCTCGAGATGTGGCGATACGGGCACACCAGCAGGTGCCCGCTGTTGTACGGGAAGAGGTTGAGCAGCACATACGCGTGCTCACCGCGAGCCACGATCAGGGCATCGGAATCGTCGCGTTCGGGAGCCGCGCAGAACGGGCAATCGTGCTGAGTGGGCTGGTGATGGTCCGCGACGTAGACCATGCGGTGAGGCACCCACAGACGACGCAGGTCGTCCGCGATCCCGACGGCCCCGCTCTCGTCGATCGACTCCGTTCGCTGCGCTGCCGCGTGCGAGGCACTCTTCCCGGCGGCGCCCGGCTCAGACGCGTCGCCCCCGACTACTCCGACCATGCGGTGGTGACCTGTTCGTGTGTGCGAACGGCGGTGGTGATCCGCTCGATCGCTTCATCGACAGGGACGCCGTTGAGCTGCGTTCCGTCGCGGAAGCGGAAGCTGACCGCCCCGGCCGCGCGATCCTCTTCGCCGGCGATGAGCTGGAAGGGCACCTTCGCCTTGGTGTGAGTGCGGATCTTCTTCGGCATGCGATCGTCGCTGTGATCGACTTCGGCGCGCACGCCGTGCTCCCGAAGTCTCGCGATGACCGTGTCGAGATATTCGCCGTACTGGTCGGCGACCGGGATGCCCACGACCTGCGTCGGCGACAGCCACACCGGGAACGCGCCGGCATAGTGCTCGAGCAGGATCGCGAAGAACCGCTCGACCGAACCGAGGAGCGCGCGGTGAATCATGATCGGCTGCTTGCGCGTGCCGTCGGCGGCCGCGTACTCCAGCTCGAAGAGCTCGGGCTGGTTGAAGTCGAGCTGCACCGTCGAGAGCTGCCAGGTGCGACCGATCGCGTCGCGCGCCTGCACGGAGATCTTCGGGCCGTAGAACGCTGCGCCTCCGGGGTCGGCCACGAGCTCGAGGCCCGATTCCTCGCCGACCTGGCGAAGCGTATCGGTGGCGATCTCCCATTGCTCGTCGGAGCCGACCGACTTCTCGGGATCCCGCGTCGAGAGCTCCAGGTAGAAGTCGTCGAGCCCGTAGGCGCGCAGCGTCGCGAAGACGAACTCGAGCTGCCGCTTGATCTCGTCCTTCACCTGCTCGTCGGTGACGTAGATGTGCGCGTCGTCCTGCGTGAGGCCGCGCACGCGGGTCAGACCGGAGAGGGTGCCGCTCTTCTCGTAGCGGTACACCGTGCCGAACTCGGCGAGGCGCAGCGGCAGCTCGCGGTAGCTGCGCGCGCGGGCGCGGTAGATGAGGTTGTGGAACGGGCAGTTCATGGGCTTCAGGTAGTAATCCTGGCCCGGCTTGACCACGTTCCCCTCGGTGTCCGTCTGCTCGTCGAGATGCATCGCGGGGAACATGCCGTCCTTGTACCAGTTCAGATGCTGGCTGGTCTCGAACAGCGTGCCCTTCGTGATGTGCGGGCTGTTGACGACCTCGTAGCCGTTCTTGAGCAGCTCCGATCGCATGAAGTTCTCGATCTCGTGGCGGATGATGCCGCCCTTCGGGTGGAACACCGCGAGCCCCGATCCGATCTCGTCGGGAAAGCTGAAGAGGTCGAGCTCGACACCGAGTTTGCGGTGATCGCGCTTCGCCGCCTCCTCGAGACGGGTCTGGTAGGCCCGCAATTCGTCCTTCGACGGCCAGGCGGTGCCGTAGATGCGCTGCAGCATCGGGTTCTTCTCGCTGCCGCGCCAGTACGCGCCCGCCGAACGCATGAGCGCCCAACCGTTGCCCAGCATCCGAGTGCTCGGCACGTGCGGGCCGCGGCAGAGATCCTTCCAGCAGAGCTCGCCGGTCTTCGGGTCGATGTTGTCGTAGATGGTGAGCTCGGCGCCGCCGACCTCGACGCTCTCGCCGTTCTCGTCTCCGGCCGCACCGCCCTTCAACCCGATGAGCTCGAGCTTGTACGGTTCGTGCGCGAGCTCGTTTCGCGCCTCGTCCTCGGTCACGACGCGGCGCACGAAGCGCTGCCCCTGCTTCACGATCTTCTGCATCTCGGACGAGATGGCCTTCAGATCCTCGGGGGTGAACGGCTCTGCCGGGTCGAAGTCGTAGTAGAAGCCGTCGGTGATGGGAGGGCCGATGCCGAGCCGGGCCTCGGGGTTGATGCGCTGCACCGCCTGGGCGAGCACATGCGCAGCGGAGTGCCGCAGAATGCTGAGACCGTCCTCCGAGTCGATCGAGACCGGCTCCACCGTGTTCGTGTCCGTGATCTCCGCCGCGAGATCACGCAGCTCTCCATTGACGCGCATCGCGACTATCGAACGATCGGTGAAACGGGAGAAGCCATCGGCCACGGGTGAACTCCTTCACTGTGGAGGTCGGAAACGGCGGGTGCGGGTGCGCACGCGCTCAGCCGGCGCGGGTGCCGACCACCGTACGATCCTACTGCGTTCGCGCGGCGGAGACTTCAGAGACCTCGGCGCGTTCAAGACGGCTCGTGCGGGCGAACCGCCGACGCCCGGCGGTGAACCAGACGATCGCCCCGATTAGCGGAACGACCGCGATGAAGAAGATCCAGGCGATCATCTTCGGCCAGGTGAGCTGCGGCCCGATCTTCGCGAGCGAGAGGATCGCCGAGAGCCCGAGCACCGCGTGAGCGAGGGCGAAGATCCCCGGCAGGACGGCGAGCGCGGTGACGGCCGAATCGTGCATGCGCGCCACACTACCGCAGCGGCGAGATGCGATGCGGTGCTGCTCGTGACCCCGCCCTCGTTCGGCCTGAGCGCATCGACGGCCGCCGAAACGACGAAACCCCGCGCATCGACGTTGCGCGGGGTACTCGGTGGGCGATACCAGACTCGAACTGATGACCTCTTCCGTGTGAAGGAAGCGCGCTACCAACTGCGCCAATCGCCCGTCCGCACCATCCCGAACTCGGAAGATCCCGGTCAGTGCCAACCTGAAAGATCATACACGGATCGCGAGGGCCAACGCGCACGTCGGCGACCTGCGGCACGTTTCTGCGGATCAGCGGTCACTCGTTCGGGCGTGTCGTGATGGGAGCGAGGTCGCTGTCGAGGTGCTCGTCCAGCTCGGCGCTCAATTCGCCGAGCGCTTCGAGTTCGTCGCGAAGCGCGTTGTAGGTGTCGATGTCGGCCTGCAGGGCGGCGAGCTCGGCGTCGATCGCCGCGCGCCGTTGCTGCAGCGCATCTGCATCGCGCTGCAGGCGCTCCGGGTCGTCACGATAGTCATCCCGCTCGATTCGCGAGGTGTAGGCGCTGGCATCGGCATTGAACGCCTCGACCGCGTCGACGTAGGTCGACTTCCGCTCCTCGACGTCCTCACGCAGGGCCGCCATCTCGGTCTGCAGTGCATCGACCTGACTCTGCAGGTCGTTGAAGACCGTGAGGTACGTCTCGAAATCGTCGACGAGTGCAGCGCGATTCGAGAACCACTGCGCGTAATGCTGCTCCAGCCACTCCGGCAGGTCCCGCACCTCGGTGCCCAGTACGGAGTGCAGCTCATTCGCAAAAGCCGAATCCGGGAGGTGCTCGTACACGCTCATCCGTTCGTGAAGCTGTGGATGCGTCGGCGCAATCTCCTCGTAGACGTCTCGCAGCCGCGCGGCGAGGAGCGAGCGATCCCCCTCCCCCAAACGGTGGAACACGGCATGGAGCAGTTCATGCGCAGCGGTGATCTCCACGACCCCGCTCACACGTTCATCCGTGACGTCGAAGAGGTGGATGCGATCCGAGGTGTAGCACCCGAGCACGTGCCCCTGCTCCGAATGATCGACGTCGGCGCACTGCTCGTTGAAGTGCTGACTCCCGTCGACCGTCGGGTGCGTCGCGAGAAAGACTCGCTGTCCGGCGTCGGTGAGCTCGAGATCTGCCGTCAGCGAGCTGACCCGTTGCGTCATGTCGTAGTTCATTCCGGCGACGTGGTCGCTGATCTCCTGCCGGAACATCATGGCCGCGACGGCGAGAGCAACCAGGGCGAGGAACACGGTGAAGCCGATCCACCGCTTCACCACCGCTGCCGCCCCATCAGCCATGCAACAACAGTATCCGCGCGTGAACGCAGCGGGGAGAAAAGTTACGAGATCCGCACCGTTGCTGGGCTTGAACCGGCGGCGCGCCCGGGAATGCCGCGCCGATTTGCACCCCCGCCGCAGCTTCCCTATAGTTATTCAGGTCGCGGCAACGCGGCGGAATGCGGATGTAGCGCAGTTGGTAGCGCATCACCTTGCCAAGGTGAGGGTCGCGAGTTCGAGTCTCGTCATCCGCTCTGGTACCGGGCCTGCTCGGTAGCTTATGGTAACAAAACTACGGTGGCGTGGCCGAGAGGCGAGGCAGCGGCCTGCAAAGCCGTATACACGGGTTCGAATCCCGTCGCCACCTCGTCTCACAACTGAATAGCCTGAACAGGCGCGATTGGCGCAGCGGTAGCGCGCTTCCCTGACACGGAAGAGGTCACTGGTTCGATCCCAGTATCGCGCACAGAGAGACCCGGCCCCGGCCGGGTCTTTTCCGTTTCACCAGTGACCTCGCGAGAATCGCGAACGCGATGCGTTCGCCCGAGATTCCCGCGCTGGTTCGATCCCAGTATCGCGCACAGAGAGACCCGGCCCCGGCCGGGTCTTTTCCGTTTCACCAGTGACCTCGCGA